>CALGWX010000044.1 GCA_937936215.1 uncultured Burkholderiaceae bacterium
GGCCTGGAGCGCATCTCCGCAGTGCTGCAGCACGTCCATGCCAACTACGAGATCGACCTCTTCCAGCGCCTGATCGCCGCGGCGGCGCGCGAGACCTCCGGCGCCGACATGGATTCGCCCTCGCTGCGCGTGCTTGCCGACCACATCCGTGCCTGTTCCTTCCTCATCGCCGACGGCGTCATCCCGGGCAACGAGGGCCGTGGCTACGTGCTCCGCCGCATCATCCGGCGCGCCATCCGCCACGGCTACAAGCTGGGCGCGCGCGCGGCCTTCTTCCACAAGATGGTCGCCGATCTGGTCGCCGAGATGGGCGCAGCCTATCCCGAGCTGAAGGCCGGCGAGCGCCGCATCGCCGACGTGCTGCGCCAGGAAGAGGAACGCTTCTTCGCCACCATCGAGAACGGCATGGCCATCGTCGAGGCCGAACTCGCGGCGATGGAAGCCGCCGGCAACAAGGTCTTCGACGGCGACACCGCCTTCAAGCTGCACGACACCTACGGTTTCCCGCTCGACCTCACCGCCGACATCTGCCGCGAGCGCGGCGTCACCGTCGATGCGGTGGCCTTCGACGCGGCGATGGCGCGCCAGAAGGAGCAGGCGCGTGCCGCCGGCAAGTTCCGCATGGCCGCCAACCTCGAATACGAAGGCCCGCAGACCACCTTCCACGGCTACGAGCGCCTGGAGGAAAAGGGCAGCATCCTGGCGCTGTACAAGGACGGCGCCGCGGTCAATGAACTGCTCGAAGGCGAGATGGGTGTGGTGGTGCTGGACAACACCCCCTTCTATGCCGAATCCGGCGGCCAGGTCGGCGACCGCGGCGAGTTGCGCGGCAGCGCCGGCATCTTCGCGGTGGAAGACACGCAGAAGATCCAGGCCGCGGTGTTCGGCCACCACGGCGTGGTGAAGACCGGCCGCCTGTCGGTGGGCCAGGGCGTCAACGCGCGCGTCGATGCCGCGGCCCGTGCCGCCACCGCGCGCAACCACTCGGTGACCCACCTCATGCACAAGGCGCTGCGCGAGGTGCTCGGCGCCCACGTGCAGCAGAAGGGCTCGCAGGTCGATCCCGACAAGACCCGCTTCGACTTCGCCCACGGCGCAGCGCTGAGCGCCGAGGAGATCCGCGAGGTCGAGGAGATCGTCAATGCCGAGATCCTCGCCAACGCCGCCACCGATGCGCGCGTGATGGCGCTGGAGGACGCCCAGCAGTCCGGCGCGCTGATGCTGTTCGGCGAGAAATACGGCGACGAGGTGCGCGTGCTCACCATCGGCAGCTCCAAGGAACTGTGCGGCGGCACCCATGTGGCGCGCACCGGTGACATCGGCCTGTTCAAGATCGTCATGGAAAGCGGCGTCGCCGCCGGGGTGCGCCGCGTCGAAGCGGTGACCGGGGCCAACGCGCTGCGCTACACGCAGGAACAGGAGCGCCGCGTACAGGGCATGTCGGCGCTGCTCAAGGTGCAGCCCGACGAGGTCGCCGAGCGCGTCGCCGGCATCCTCGACAACGTACGCGCGCTGGAGAAGGAACTGGCCCGCCTGAAGAGCAAGCTGGCGGCCAGCCAGGGCGACGATCTGGCCGGTCAGGCGGTGGAGGTGAAGGGCGTCAAGGTGCTCGCCGCGGTGCTCGAAGGCGCCGACGTGCCGACCCTGCGCGAGACCATGGACAAGCTCAAGGACAAGCTCAGGTCGGCGGCCATCGTGCTGGCGTCGGTGGCCGACGGCAAGGTCAGCCTGATCGCCGGCGTCACCGCCGATTGCACCGCCAGGGTCAAGGCCGGCGAGCTGGTCAACTTCGTCGCCCAGCAGGTCGGTGGCAAGGGCGGCGGCCGTCCCGACATGGCGCAGGCCGGCGGCACCGATGCGGCCGCCCTGCCGGCGGCACTTGGCGGCGTTTCCGCCTGGGTGGCCGAGCGCTTGTGAGCCTGACGCTGGCGCTGCTGTTCGCGGTGCTTGCCGCCCTCGTGCTGGGCGGCTGTACCGCGACCCAGTGCCGGCGCAACCGCGACCTGCGCGCCGAGCTCGACAGCCGTCGTCAGGACGAGGCGCTGATGCGCTCGACCATGGAAAACATGGCCGAGGCGGTGATCATGGTCGATGGCGAACAGCGTCTGACCAGCTTCAACCAGCGCTTCGTCGACATCACCGGTTTCGATCCGCGCTTTCTCGGCGCCCGTCCGCCGTTTGAGGACGTGCTGCGCCACTGGGTGGGCGAGAACGGCCTGTCCCGCCACATGCTCGAGCGCGCCATGCTGCGTGCGCGCTCGCGTGAACCCTTCCGCCACACCTTCTCCCATCGCGGGCGCGACTACGAAGGCAAGCACGTGCCGCTGGCCGGCGGCGGCTTCGTCCGTACCATCTCCGACGTCACCGAACAGCACCGCGCCGCCGAGGTCCTGCGCGACAGCGAAGCCCGCCTGCGGCAGGTCCTCGAGCTCGCGCCGGTGGCCATTCTCGCCTCCGCGCTGGAAGACGGCCGGGTGCTGTTTGCCAACCAGAAGGCGGTGGCGCTCTCCGGGATGGAGGCGGAGGCGCTGCTTGGGCGCTGCGTGGAAGATCTCTACTGCCGCCCCGAAGACCGCCTCCAGATGCAGGAGGCGCTCGTTCGCGATGGCGCCGTGAACGACTACGAACACCAGCTCAGGCGTGCCAGCGGCGAGCCCATCTGGGTCCTGGTGTCGGCCATGCGCGGTGAGTTCGGCGGTCGCGAGGCGGTGATCGCGGCGGCCAACGACATCACCGCCCGCCGCCAGGCCCAGCAGGAACTCGAGCTCGCCCGCCAGGAACTGCTCGAAGCCAACCGCCTGATGCAGCGTGCCAACGCCGAGCTTGCCGAGGCCGCGTCAACCGACCGCCTTACCGGGCTGGCCAATCGCCGGCGCATGGAGCAGACCGCCGAGGTCGAACTCTCTCGCGCGCGCCGCCATCACTATCCGCTCAGCGTGGTGCTCTTCGACGTGGACTGGTTCAAGGCGGTCAATGACCGCCACGGTCACGACGCCGGCGACGACGTCCTGCGCGAGGTGGCCAGCCGCCTGCAGGGAGAGGTGCGCAAGTCCGATCTGCTGGCGCGCTGGGGCGGTGAGGAGTTCCTCCTCCTTGCCCCGTCCACCGCCCTTGCCGAAGCCCTCGCGCTGGCCGAGAAGATGCGCCAGCTCATCGCCCAGCAGCCCTTTGGCCGTGCCGGCGCGCTGAGCGCCAGTTTTGGCGTTGCCCAGTTCGATGGCAGCGAGGGCTTCTCCGCTCTCGTCGCGCGTGCCGACCGAGCCCTCTACCGAGCCAAGGACGGCGGCCGCAACCGCGTCGAGTGGGCCGGCGAGGATGAGCGCAGCGGCGCCTGAGCGCTGCGCGGCGAGCCCGTTCAGGCCGCTTCGCGGTTGCGCTGCTCGTCGAGCCAGTAGAGCAGGTCGTCGGTGATGTCGTCGAGTTCGGTGAGGCCGAGGCCCAGGAAGGCCGCCGCCGGTTCGCGCGCCTTGTCCCATTCGGCGTCCTGCACGGTGCGCAGGTGGGCGCCGACGACGTGGTCGGCGATGGCATTGAGGGCCACCAGGGTGCGCGACTCCTCGGCGATGTCGCTGGGGGTGGTGAGCACGGAGTAATCGTGATGGCTGAGGATGCCGTGGCAGACCACGTCATTGAGCCCCCATGAGCGCGCCAGGATGAAGCCGATCACCGCATGGTTGGTGTTGAGGGCCTCGTCCTCGATGTCGGTGAACCAGCGCTCGCCGCTCTGGTTGGCCATGCGCAGCACCTGCTTGTACTCGGGAAAGCGCTGCACCAGCAGCGGAATGCCGCAGTCGTGGAAAAGGCCGAAGGTGTAGGCGGTATCCGCACGGGTGCCGCCCAGCGTGCGCGCCAGC
>CALGWX010000045.1 GCA_937936215.1 uncultured Burkholderiaceae bacterium
CCGCAGCACCTCGCCCATCGAACGGCGCAGATGCAGCCAGTGGGTCTGCATCGACTCGATGATCAGCGGATTGCCGCTGGCCTCGTAGATCAGCGTGTGGAAGTCAATGTCGGCCTGCAGGGCCGCTCTGGCATCGCCAGCCGTGGCAACACGACGCCCCTCCGCAACCAGCGCCTTGCCCTGCGCCAACTGCGCAGGCGTCATCCGCTGCGCCGCCAGCGACGCCGCCAGCGGCTCGACCGCCGAGCGGAACTCGTAGATCGCCTCGAAGCGGGCGCGATCGGCCGGCCCGACGCGGAGGCCGCGGCGGCCGCGGTCGACAAGGAATCCTTCCTTCTTCAGCAGCCCGAGCGCCGTCATCACCGGCTGCCGCGATACCTGCAGTCTCGCCGCCAGTTCGTCCTGCGTGACCGCGGTTCCTGCCGCCAGCGTGCCGTCGCAGATGGCGTCGAGGATCGCCTCGTGCACCTGCTCCACCAGGGTCTTCTGCGGCTTGATCGATTCCATCACGGCACTCCCTGAAGCGCATTCACGGTAGCAGTCCTTTTTTGCCGGTTGACACGCAGCACCTCATTCATGACACTGCGAATACTGTATACGACATACAGGCTCCTGCTAAATCCCACGTTCCGGACCTCGATGAACACTCCCATACGCGTCCTGCTCGCCAAGGTCGGACTCGACGGCCACGACCGCGGCGTCAAGGTCGTCGCTCGCACGCTGCGCGACGCCGGCATGGACGTCATCTACTCCGGCCTGCACCGCACGCCGGAGGAGGTCGTCACCACCGCCATCCAGGAGGACGTCGACGTGCTCGGCGTCAGTCTGCTGTCCGGCGTGCAGATGACGGTTTTCCCGAAGATCTTCCGGCTGCTCGCCGAGCGGCAGGCCAACGACATCATCGTCGTCGCCGGCGGCGTGATGCCCGACGAGGACGTGGTCGAACTGAAGAAGATGGGTGTGGCCGAAGTGCTGCTGCAGGACACGCCGCCGCAGGCGATCGTCGACACGCTCAACCGACTGGTGCAGCAGCGCGGCCCGCGCTGACGCGCCCCGACACAACGAGCGGCCGCCGATGCAACGGCCGCGCCGAGGAGACCTGCCGATGACTGATTCGAGACCCCCACGCTCGCTTGCGCTCGCTATATACCGGTCGGGCTTGCAGGCCCGACCGGCTCGGCAGGCATTCGCCGGCACGCATCTTGTCCAGCCTCGCCCCCCGAGGTGCTTTCAGTGGCTACGGACGGCCGGGCGCATGAACGCACCCCCACGCTCGCTCGCGCTCGCTGCCCCCCGAGGGGGCGTTCAGTGGCTACGGACGGCCGGGCGCCACTGAAAATGGAAAACTGGGCTTTTCCGACCGTCTACGACGAGGACTACCTGCCGCCGGCGGACTCGCGCTACTGGTTCCCGGTGCGCGAGACCATGCCGGCCGCCGAACGCGAGCGCGCCATCCTGGCGCGGCTGCAGGACGTCTGCCGCTACGCCTACGAGAAGGCGCCCTTCTATCGCCGCAAGTGGGACGAGGCTGGCTTCCATCCGAGCCATCTGAAATCGCTGGAGGACTTCGAGCGGAAGGTGCCGGTGGTGACGAAGGCCGACCTTCGCGCCTCGCAGGCCCTGCAGCCCCCTTTCGGCGACTACGTCTGTATTCCCGACTCCGAGATCTTCCACGTCCACGGCACCAGCGGCACCACCGGCCGGCCGACCGCGTTTGCCATCGGCCGCAACGATTGGCGCACGATCGCCAACGCGCACGCCCGCATCATGTGGGCGATGGGCATGCGGCCGGGCGACATGATCTGCATCGCCGCCATCTTCAGCCTGTACCTCGGCAGCTGGGGCGCGCTGGCCGGCGCCGAGCGGCTACGCGCCAAGGCCTTTCCCTTCGGCGCTGGCGCCGGCGGCATGAGCGCGCGGCTGGCGCAGTGGCTGCACCTGATGAAGCCGAAGGCGTTCTACGGCACGCCGAGCTACGCGATCCACCTTGCCGAGGTCGCGCGTGCAGAAAAGCTCGATCCGCACGACTTCGGCCTCAAGATCATGTTCTTCTCCGGCGAGCCTGGCGCGTCCGTGCCCGGTGTCAAGGACCGCATCGAGGCGCTGTACGGCGCGCAGGTGATCGACTGCGGTTCGATGGCGGAGATGTCGCCGTGGATGAACGTCGCGGGCAGCGCCGAAACCCCGGGCATGCTGTGCTGGCAGGACGTCGTCTACACGGAGGTCTGCGATCCGGAGACGATGCGACGCGTGCCCTATGGCCAGCGCGGCACACCCGTGTACACGCACCTGGAGCGCACGAGCCAGCCGATGATCCGGTTGCTGTCGGGCGATCTCACGCAGTGGGTCGACGATCCGAATCCGTGCGGGCGCACCTACCCGCGGCTGCCGCAGGGCATCTTCGGCCGCATCGACGACATGTTCACGATCCGCGGCGAGAACATCTACCCGAGCGAGATCGACGCGGCACTGAACCAGCTTCCCGACTACGGCGGCGAGCACCGGATCGTGATCACGCGCGAGACGGCGATGGACGAGCTGCTGCTGCGCGTGGAGCCGTCCGACGTTCTGCATCGCAGCGGCGCGGCTGCGCTCGAACGGTTCCGCAGCGAGGTCGCGCACAAGCTGCAGACGGTCCTCGGCGTGCGCGCACGCGTCGAGATCGTCGCGCCGGGCGCGCTACCGCGCACCGACTTCAAGGCGCGCCGCGTGATCGACGACCGCGAGGTCTTCCGCGCGATGCGCGCGCAACTCGGCGGAGCCACGCGCGGATGAGCGCGTACGTCGCTTCGACCGCGCTGCTCGAGCAGATCGCCGCCGGCGATCCGCGCGCAATCGGCCGGATGATCTCGCGCGCCGAAGCCGGCGTGACCGAGGCGCGTGCGGCACTGGCGGCGATCTACCGCCGTGCGGGTGCCGCGCACATCATCGGCATCACCGGTGTTCCCGGCAGCGGAAAGTCGACGCTTGTCGCGCACCTCGCGCGGCGGCTGCGCGAACGCGGCGAGCGTGTCGGCATCGTCGCCATCGATCCGTCGAGCCCCTACTCGGGCGGCGCGATCCTGGGCGACCGCATCCGCATGAGCGAAGCGGCGTCCGATCCCGGCATTTACATCCGCAGCATGGCCACGCGCGGCGCCACCGGCGGCATGGCGCGCGCGGCGCTGGACGCCTGCGACATCCTCGACGTCGCCGGCTACCGCACCATCATCATCGAGACGGTCGGCGTCGGCCAGGACGAGGTCGAGATCGCGCGCGCCTCGGACACCACCCTCGTCGTCTCCGCGCCGGGGCTCGGCGACGAGATCCAGGCGATCAAGGCCGGCGTGCTCGAGATCGCCGACATTCACGTCGTGTCCAAGTGCGACCGCAGCGACGCCCAGCGCACTCTGACGGACCTGAAGAACATGCTCGCGCTCGGCGCCGCAGCGGCGGCGCGCACCGAATGGCGCGTCCCCGTCGTCGGCACGAGCAGCTTCAGCGGCGAAGGCTTCGACGAGCTGCTCGCCGCGATCGGGGCGCACCGCGCCGCCTCGCGCGACAGCGAACTCGGGCGCGCGCGCCGCCGGCGGATCGCCGAGTTCCGCCTGCACAAGACCGCGCAGACGCTTCTGCTCGAATCGTTCGAGCGCGCTGCGACCGCGGCGGAAGCCGCGTTCGCGCAACGGCTGGCCCGCCGCGAAGGCGACCCGTATTCACTCGCCCGCGAACTCGTGGCGACCTCGATCCGCAAGGAGTATCCGCATGAACCCGCTTGACCCGGCCACGCTCGAGAAGCTGCAGCGCGAGGTCCGCGACTGGGAGGGGCGCGAAGTCGCCGCTTTCCTCGCCCGCCAGCCCGAGCGCCGCGAACAGTTCTTCACGACCGGCGACATCCCGGTCAAACGCGTCTACACGGCGGCGGACCTCGCCGACACGCCGCTCGAGGACATCGGCCTGCCCGGCCGCTATCCGTTCACGCGCGGGCCGTACCCGACGATGTATCGCGGCCGCACCTGGACGATGCGGCAGATCGCCGGCTTCGGCACCGGCGAGGACACCAACAAGCGCTTCAAGTACCTGATCGCGCAGGGTCAGACCGGCATTTCGACCGACTTCGACATGCCCACGCTGATGGGCTACGACTCCGACCATCCGATGAGCGACGGCGAGGTCGGCCGCGAAGGCGTGGCGATCGACACGCTGGCGGACATGGAGGCGCTGTTCGACGGCATCGACCTGGAGAAGATCTCGGTGTCGATGACGATCAACCCGACCGCTTGGATCCTGCTCGCGATGTACGTCGCGCTCGCCCAGAAGCGCGGCTACGACCTCAACAAGCTGTCCGGCACCGTACAGGCCGACATCCTGAAGGAGTACATGGCGCAGAAGGAGTACATCTACCCGATCGCGCCGTCGGTGCGGATCGTTCGCGACATCATCACGTACTCGGCGCGCAACCTGAAGCGCTACAACCCGATCAACCTGTCCGGCTACCACATCTCGGAGGCGGGCGCGTCGCCCCTGCACGAAGCGGCGTTCACGCTCGCGAACCTGATCGTCTACGTCGAAGAGGTCCTGAAGACCGGCATGCAGGTCGACGAGTTCGCGCCCCGGCTGGCGTTCTTCTTCGTGTCGCAGGGCGACTTCTTCGAGGAAATCGCCAAGTTCCGCGCGCTGCGCCGCTGCTACGCGAAGATCATGAAAGAGCGCTTCGGCGCGAAGAACCCGGACAGCATGCGGCTGCGCTTCCACTGCCAGACGGCCGCGGCGACGCTGACCAAGCCGCAGTACCAGATCAACATCGTGCGCACGACGCTGCAGGCGCTGTCGGCCGTGCTCGGCGGCGCGCAGTCGCTGCACACGAACGGCTACGACGAAGCCTTCGCGATCCCGACCGAGGACGCGATGAAAATGGCGCTGCGCACGCAGCAGATCATCGCCGAGGAGTCGAACGTGACGAACGTCGTCGATCCGCTCGGCGGCAGCTACTTCGTCGAGTCGCTGACGACCGAGTACGAGCGCCGCATCTTCGACGTCCTGCGGGAGATCGACGAGCGCGGCGGCACGATCAGGCTGATCGAGCAGGGCTGGTTCCAGAAGCACATCGCCGATTTCGCCTATGAAACAGCGCTGCGCAAGCAGTCGGGCGACAAGCCGGTGATCGGCGTCAACCGCTACGTCGAACAGGAGCAGCACGTCGACATCGACATTCACCCGTACGACCAGACCACGGCCGACCGCCAGATCGCCCGTACCCGGCGCGTGCGCGCCGAGCGCGACAACGCGCTGATCGAGCGGCTTCTCGACAAGCTGGTCGAGGTGGCGAAGGACGAGAAGCAGAACATCATGCCGATCACGATCGAGCTGGTGAGGAACGGCGCGACGATGGGCGACATCGTCGAGAAGCTCAAGGGCATCTGGGGAACGTATCGGGAGAATCCGGTGTTCTGATCCAAACGGACAGCGACTGCTGGTTTCCCGCTTGCGCGGGAACGACAGACGGCATCGCTGCCTTGCCTGCGACGCGCCCACGGTCCGTGTCGTCCGGGCGCAGGCCGGGACCCAGGTTCCAGCGCCACCGCCGCCATGAACTCGCCCCCTCCCCTGACCGCCGACAGCGCCGCCGGCGTCATTGCCCGCATGCTCAAGGCGCGCGGCGTAGACCGCGTGTTCGGCCTCTGCGGCGGCCACATCATGCCGATCTGGATGCGGCTCGATGCGGAGGGCATCGCCATCGTCGATGTGCGCGACGAGCGCGCCGCCGTGTACATGGCCCATGCCTTCGGCGAGCTGACCGGGGGCATCGGCGTCGCGCTGGTCACCGCCGGCCCCGGCGTCACCAACGCGATGACGGCGATCGCCAATGCCCACGTCGCGCGGGCGCCGGTGCTGGTGCTCTCGGGCACGCCGCCGCGGCCACAGGAAAATCGCGGCGCGCTGCAGGACATCGTGCACACCGACCTCGTGCGCTCCATCACCCGCTACGCGCGCACGGTGCGCGAGCCGTCGCTGGTGCCGGCCGAACTCGATCAGGCGATGGCCGCCGCCTGCGGCCACGGCGGTGAACCCGGGCCGGCCTACCTCGACTTTCCCACGGACACGCTGCGCGCCGGCGTTCCGCCGGCGCTGCAACTGCGCGAACGCTTTGCCGCCAGGCCGCGACCGCGTCTCGCCGTCGACGAAGCCGAGGCCGCTCGGGCTGCCGAACTGCTGTGGTCGGCGCGGCGGCCGCTGGTGATCAGCGGCCGCGGTGCCCGCGGCGCGCGCAACGAGCTGATCGCGCTGCTCGACGCGCTCGGGGCGCCCCACCTCGACACCGGCGAAAGCAAGGGCCTGGTGCCGGACTCGCATCCGTCGACGGTGGCGGCGATGCGCGGCGCGGTGCTCGGCCAGGCCGATCTCGTGCTGACCGTCGGCCGGCGGCTCGACTTCCAGCTGGGCTACGGCTCGCCGGCGGTGTTCGGCGATGCCCGCTTCGTCCGCATCGCCGACGCCGTGGGCGAACTGCGCGACAACCGCCGCGGCGACGTCGAACTGCTGGCAACGCCGGCACTGGCGCTGGCGTCGATCCTCCGGCACGCCGAAGGGCGCGCGCCGGCACTCGACGTCCAATGGGTTGCCAGCCTGCGCGCAAGGCACCTGGAGCGCGCCGGCCAACTCGCCGAGTCGATGCGCAACGCGCCCGACGGGGCCGACGGCCGCATGCACCCCAACCGCCTGCTGGCCGCGGTGCAGCAGGCGATCGGCACCGACGCGGTGGTGGTCGCCGACGGCGGCGACTTCCTGTCCTTTGCCCGCGTCGGCATGCAGTGCGGCACCTATCTCGATCCCGGATCGCTCGGCTGTATCGGCGTCGGCACGCCGTTCGGCATCGCCGCGGCCTTGGCGCTGCCGGGTCGGACCGTCGCCGTCCTGACGGGCGACGGCGCCTTCGGCTTCAACGCGATGGAGATCGACACAGCCGCCCGCCATCGCGTGCCGCTGCTGATCGTGGTCGCCAACAACGGCGCATGGCAGATCGAGGTACACGACCAGACCACCACGCATGGCAAGGTGGTCGGCACGCGCTTGCAGCACGCCGATCACGCGGCGATGGCACGAGCCTTCGGCCTGTACGGCGAGCGCGTCGA
>CALGWX010000046.1 GCA_937936215.1 uncultured Burkholderiaceae bacterium
GTACTCGGTGGCCGCCTTGCGCGACAAACCGAGCAGCAGGCCGCCGATGATCGTGGCGCCCGACCGGCTGGTGCCCGGGATCAGCGCCAGGCACTGCATCGCGCCGACGCGCAGCGCGTCCCAGGGGCGGATGTCGTCGAGCGTCTCGACCCGCGCCCGCCGGCGACCGGCGAGATCGAGCTGCCCATAGCTGCGCTTGTGGCGCGCCTCGGCCCAGAGGATCACCACGCCGCCGATCACGAGCGCGGTGGCCACCGGCAGCGGCTTAAACAGGAAGCGCTCGATCGCGCTCTTGGCCAGCACGCCGACCAGCGCCGCCGGCAGGAAACCCACCGCGACGTTGACCGCCAGCTTCAGCTCGCGCGCATCGTGCCAGAGGTGGGTGACGAAGTGCGCCAGCCGCTGCCGGTACTCCCAGCACACGGCGAGGATGGCGCCGGCCTGGATGGCGACGATGAACGCGTCGCGGGTGGCGATGCGAAAGCGGATGAGGTCCTCGGTGACGATCAAGTGGCCCGTGCTGGACACCGGCAGGAATTCGGTCAGCCCCTCGACGATGCCGAGCAGCAGGGCCTTGAACGCGAGCAGCCAATCCACGCGGAACTCCCGGAAACCGGCGCCGGCGATTCGCTGCCCAGCGCGCAAAGGCCGCGATTATCGCGGCCAGCGGCACAGCGAGGCGGCGCACGGGCCAGCCGCGCATCGCGATGTCGCCGCCGCAGGAGCGCGGCCGGATCGCGTGCACCCCACGCACGGGCCTGCCGCCCATCGCGATCGCGATGCCAGCAGCCCGCCGCGCCCCTTCGAGCCGCTTCGCCGTGCGGCCCGCGCCCGACCCGCGCGCCGCAATCGCGCGGCGCGGCCGCTACTTGGGTTCCAGATCGACGCGCAGGCCGGTGAAGGTGACCGTAACGCCCGTGGCGGCGTAGGCCACCTGGCGGCGCGTCAGCTGCTCAGGGGTAAGGGTCAGCAACGGCAGATCGGGAAGGCTGGCCCCCTTGCGCTCGCCAAGCTGCGCCAGCCCTAGATTGAAAAGTGCCGGTACGCCGGTCAGGCGCACGTCCTCAACCGTGACCTGCGTTAGCTTGATGCCGGTGCGGGCGGCGTTGAGCGCCGGCTTGCCCGCGAGCGACACCGCCACGCCCAGCGGCACGCCCGCGGGGCCGTCGGGCACGCGGACGGTCCAGGTCAGCTGCAGCCGCTCCGACACCGGCATCAGCGCGATTTCCGGGCGGCGCACGTCGAGCCCCTTGAACAGCTCGAAGGCGGCGCCGAGATCAGCTTCGATCTGCCGCTCGATCTCGGTGGGCGACAGCGTCAGTGATCGCGGCCCGGGCAGACTGGCGCAGCCGGCAAGGGCAGCGCCGCAGGCGAGCAGAAGTGCGATGCGCGTCATGTGTTCCTCCCGGAGCCCGCAAGCCGGCGGGCCACCTTTCAACGCCTGAAGCACGCGCCTCGCCGACCCGGGGCGGCGCGGCCGCTGCTGCGACTGCCCGCGGTCATTCGTAGCGCAGCGCCTCGATCGGCAGCAGCCTCGACGCCTTGCGCGCCGGATAGAAGCCGAAGAATACGCCCACCGCCGCCGAGAAGCCGACCGCCAGAGCCACTGCCTGCGACGTGACGTCGACCTGCCAGTTGGCGAACTCGGCGATGGCCATCGAGGCGCCGATGCCGAGCAGCACGCCGATCAGGCCGCCGATCATCGACAGCGTGATCGCCTCGACGAGGAACTGCTTCAGGATGTCGCGGCTGCGGGCGCCGACCGCCATGCGCAGGCCGATCTCGCGCGTGCGCTCGGTGACGCTGACCAGCATGATGTTCATGATGCCGATGCCGCCGACCAGCAGGCTCACCGAGGCGACGGCGCCGAGCAGCAGCGTCAGCACGCGGCTGGCGGCTTCCTGCGCCTGCAGCAGCTCGGTCAGGTTGCGGATGGTGAATGGATCCTCGGCGCCCGGCTGCACGCGCTGCCGCTGCCGCAGCAGCTCGCGCATCTTTTCCTCGACGACCTTCATGTCGGCGCCGTCAGCGACCTTCACCGAGATCGAGTTGACGCGGCGCAGCCGGCCCTGCGCCTGGCCCAGCACCCGCGCCCGCGCGGTGGAGATCGGCATCAGCACGATGTCGTCCTGGTCCTGGCCGAGCGCGTTCTGGCCCTTGCGGTCGAGCACGCCGATGATGGTGAGCGGCACCTTGCGCACGCGGATCACCTGGTCGATCGGGTCGGCGTCGCCGAACAGCTGCAGCGCGGTGGTCAGCCCGATCAGCGCCACCTTGCCGGCGGAGGCGATCTCGGCGTCCTCGAAGGCGCGGCCGGACGCGAGCGGCCAGTCGCGCGCGACGAGGTAATCGTTAGTAGTGCCGAAGAACTGCGTCGACCAGTTGTTGCCGCCCGCCACCACCTGGCCGGTGCCGCGCACGGCCGGCGCCGCCACCACCACGCCCTCCACCTCCAGGGCGATGGCGCGCGCGTCCTCCTCGGTAAGCGTCTGCGCCGCGCCCATCCCTAGGCGCACGCCGCTGGCGGTGGTCGAGCCGGGCAGGACCAGGATCAGGTTCGAGCCGAGGTTGCGCAGCTGCTCGCGCACGCGCTCCTGCGCGCCGGCGCCGATCGAGATCATCGCGATCACCGCCGCCACGCCGATGATCATGCCGAGCATCGTCAGCGCTGTGCGCAGCTTGTTCACCCGCAGCGCCTTCAGCGCCACCCGCAGCACCATCAGCGCGTTCATGCGGCGGCCTCAGAAGAACTGGCGCGGTCGCGCTCGGAGAGATCGGCGGCCGCGTCGCGCGGCGCCTGGCGCTCGTCGCTGCGCACCCGCCCGTCGCGAAAGCTGATCAAGCGGCCCGCGTAGGCGGCAATGTCGTGCTCGTGGGTGACGACGACGATCGTGATCCCGTCGCGGTTCAGCCGCTGCAGCAGCGCCATGATCTCCAGCGAGGTGCGCGAGTCCAGCGCACCGGTCGGCTCGTCGGCGAGGATCAGCGCCGGGTCGTTGACCAATGCGCGCGAGATCGCCACCCGCTGCTGCTGCCCGCCGGAAAGCTGCGACGGCAGGTGCCCGCCGCGCTCGCCCAGCCCCACTTGCGCCAGCCTCGCCGCCGCTCGCCGGTGCCGCTCGGCCGCGGGCAGCCCCGCGTACAGCAGCGGCAGCTCCACGTTCTCCAGCGCCGAGGTGCGTGCCAGCAGGTTGAACTGCTGGAACACGAAGCCGATGCGCTTGTTGCGGATCGCCGCCAGCGCATCGGCATCGAGCGCGGCCACATCCTCGCCCGCGAGCCGATAGGCGCCGCGCGTGGGCCGGTCCAGGCAGCCGATCAGGTTCATGAAGGTCGACTTGCCCGAGCCGGAAGGCCCCATCACGGCGACGAACTCGCCGGCGTCGATGGACAGCGTCACCC
>CALGWX010000047.1 GCA_937936215.1 uncultured Burkholderiaceae bacterium
GCGCGTCGCGCGCGATCCGTATCGCGTCGTCGAGGTGCGGCCGGAGCGCGGCCGCGTTTGCACGCTGGTGCTGGCGCCGGAAAGCGGCCGGCCGCTGGCCTTCAGGCCGGGCCAGTTCGGCTGGCTGACGCTGCGCGCCTCGCCGTTCGCACTGAAGGAGCATCCGTTTTCCATCGCCTCGGGCGCCGGGCGAGGCGACCGCATCGAACTGGCGATCAAGGAACTCGGCGACTTCACGCGCACGATCCGCCACGTGCAGCCGGGCGAACGGGCGTATTTCGACGCCCCCTACGGCGCCTTCAGCTGTGACCTGCTGCCCGGCGCGCGCGGCTACGTATTCGTCGCCGGCGGCATCGGCATCGCGCCGATCCTGAGCATGCTGCGCACGCTGGCCGACCGCGGCGACCGCCGCCACCACGTCCTGTTCTACGGCAGCCGCTGCCGCGAGCGGATCGCGCTGCGCGAGCAGATCGACGCGCTGGTGCCGCGGCTCGACCTGAAGGTGGTGCATGTGCTGCACGAACCGGAGGCCGACTGGGACGGCGAGCGCGGCCTGATCACGCGGGACCTTCTGGCGCGGCACCTGCCGCGGCCGCACGACGGCTACGAGTTCCTGATGTGCGGGCCGACGCCGATGACGCGCTCGGTCGAGGCGTCGCTGGCCGCCCTCGGCGTGCCGGCCGCGCGCGTGCACTCCGAGATCTTCGACTGGGTGTGACGATGCTGCGCGAGACGCGCGCCCGCTGGCTGGCCGCCGCGACCGCGGTGGTGGTGGTCGCGCACGCCGCGCTGTTCGCCTGGCTGCACAACCCGCGGCTGCCGGCCGACGCCGACGCGGTCGCGCCCGCGGCCGACAGCGCCGCCGACGAAGCGGGCCGCCGCGCCTTCGCCGAGATGAACTGCACCATGTGCCACTCGATCGCCGGCCAGGGCAACCCGGCCAGCCGGCTCGACGGCGTGGGCGGCCGCCTCGACCGCGAGGCGATCCGCGCCTGGACGGTCGGCGACGGTCCCGCGCGCGAGGCGCTGGGTGGTATGGCGCAGATGAAGTCGCGCTACGCCGACGATCCGCGGCTGGATGCAGTGGTCGAGTTCCTGGCGCGGCAGCGGTGAGCGCATCCTGCAGCCAGCGCGGCCGAAGCGCACGCGTGCGACAGCCTGCTTCGCGTTGACCTGAGTCGCAGCGTTTTCGTGGCTAGTCGCCCTCGTCAGCCCAAGGGTCGATCACGGTGACGCTCAGGTCCTGGAAGTGGCGGAGGTTGCGCGTCGCCAGCGCGGCCCGCCGGGCGAGGGCGATACCGGCGATCTGCGTGTCGCGCAAGTCGATTGGTCGCCCCGCCTTCTGGTGGGCGGCCGCCAGGGCCGCCGCCTCGTTGGCAGCAGCGCCATCGAAGTCCAGCACGCGGCCTTCGAGATCCTCCGCGAGCAGCCGCTCGAACGCCGATTCGAGATCCTGCCGTCGCCCGCCCTTGGGTAAGAGTGCCAGCCCCAGGCGCGCTTCGAACAGCGTGATGCTCGTGATCCAGACCGATTCGGCAGGCTGCCAGTCGAGCCAGCGCACGACCAATCGCTCGGGCGCAGCGCGCATCAGCGCCGACAGAACGTTGGTGTCGAGGATGATCACTTGCCCAACGCCGCCGGGCGTGGCCTCTGACCCCTCAGTTCCGGCAGGTCGGTGGGGAGTCCAATGCGGCGAAAGCGCGCGGCGATGCGAGAACCCAACTGGCTGACCCTTCGGCTCTCTTCCCGTGCGGCGTTGCGAAGGATCTTGCGCACCTCCTCTTCCATGCTGCATCCGTGGCGCGCGGCGCGGCGCTTCAGCTTCACCTTGACATCCTCATCCAGGTGGCGGACGACGATTTGTGCCATCGCGGTCTCCTTCTTTCGCCGCTCGATATCACGCTATCAGAGCAATGGCGCGGCGCCCCTGTAGCCGGCAAGGGGTGGGCGTCGCGACGACACGCCTCATGCCGCAGATCGACCGGCGCAGGGCGACTCGCCGTCTCACCTCTGCGCCAGGAACCGCTCCACCAGCCGCACCCAGAACGTGGCGCCGATCGGGATCAGCTCGTCGTTGAAATCGAAGCTCGGGTTGTGCAGCAGGCACGGCCCCTCGCCATGGCCCGACAGGCGGTGCGCGCCGTCGCCGTTGCCGATGAACACGTAGGCGCCCGGCCGCGCCTGCAGCATGAAGGCGAAGTCCTCCGAGCCCATGGTTGGCTCGTAGCGGCCAAAGACGTTGTCTTCGCCGACCACCTCCGCCGCCACAGCGGCGGCGAAGGCCGCCTGTGCCGGGTCGTTGACGGTGGCGGGGTAGTAGCGCTCGAACTTCACCTGCGCGCTGGCGCCGTGCGCTTCGGCCGTCAGCCGCGCGATGCGGCGCATCTTCTCCTCCACGAGGTCAGTCACGCGCGCATCGAAGGTGCGCACGCCGCCGGCGATGAAGGCCGTGTCGGGCACCACGTTGACGGCGTCGCCCGCCTTGATGATCGTCACCGAAAGCACGGCGGCGTCGATCGGCTTCTTGTTGCGGGTGACGATCGCCTGCAGCCCTTGCACGATCTGCACCGCGACGAACACCGGGTCCACGCCCAGGTGCGGCAGCGCCGCGTGCGCGCCGCGGCCGGTGACGGTGATCTCGAAGCGGTTGCCGGAGGCCATCATCGGCCCCGGCGTGGTCGCGAACTGGCCGACGGCGAGGTTCGGCCAGTTGTGCATGGCGAAGACCGCGTCGCAGGGGAAGCGCTCGAACAGCCCGTCATCGATCATTTTCTGCGCGCCGGCGCCGCCTTCCTCGGCCGGCTGGAAGATGAAGTTCACCGTGCCGTCGAACGGCCGCAGCGCCGCCAGGTACTTCGCCGCCGCCAGCAGCATGGCGGTATGGCCGTCGTGGCCGCAGGCGTGCATCGTGTTGGCGTGCTTCGAGGCGTGCTCGAAGCGGTTGGCCTCGGCGATCGGCAGCGCGTCCATGTCGGCGCGCAGGCCGATCGAGCGGCTGCCGCTGCCGTTGCGCAGCACGCCGACCACCCCGGTGCCGGCCAGCCCCCGGTGCACCTCGATGCCCCAGGCGGCGAGCAGCTGCGCCACCCGGTCACTGGTGCGGTGCTCCTGGTAGGCGAGTTCGGGGTGGGCGTGGATGTCGCGGCGGATCGCCTGGATCTCGGTGCGGACTTGGACGATGCGGTCGATCAGGTTCATGGGGCGGTTGGCCAGTCGTGTCTGAGCGCAGGTCGTGCGGCAGCGGCCGCAGCGCGGCCGGGGCTGCGCGAGGCGAGGCCGATGCTACCCGCCGCAATTGGCGGCAGCCGCAGCGGCAGCTGCGGCGGCGGCCAGAGTCTCCTGTTGGGGCGCGGGCAAGCGGGCCGGCGCGCCGCTGTTCACGGTCACCGCGGCCGGTGGCGCTCCCTACAATGCCACGATCCGTTCTGCCTGGAGCCCGCCCTGTGTCTGCGCTCGCCGAAGCCGCCGTGGCCGCCGCGCCCTCGCGCGAGGCGCTGGCGATGATCGACCGGCTGATCGCCATGCCGACGGTCAGCCGCGACTCGAACCTCGGCCTGATCGAGTTCGCCCGCGATCACCTGGCCGCGCTGGGCGCCAAGCCGCACCTCGTGTACGACCGCGCGCAGCGCAAGGCGAACCTGTTCTGCACGCTCGCCGACGACGCGGCCGCTGCGGCCACGCGCGGCATCGTGCTGTCGGGCCACACCGACACCGTGCCGGTGGACGGCCAGGAGTGGGCGAGCGACCCCTTCAAGGCCAGCCACCGCGACGGCCGCATCCACGGCCGCGGCAGCGCTGACATGAAGGGCTTCATTGCCATCGCGCTGGCGTGGGCGCCGCGGTTCCTCGCCGCGCAGTCGCGGCTTCCGGTGCACCTGGCGCTCACCTACGACGAGGAGACGACCTTCATCGGCGTGCGCGGGCTGGTGGCCGATCTGGCCGAGCGCGGCATCAAGCCCGCCGGCTGCATCATCGGCGAGCCGACCGACATGCAGGCGATCGTCGCCCACAAGGGCAAGCGCGACTTCTGCTGCCGCGTGCGCGGCCGCGAGGCCCATTCGTCGCTGACGCCGACGGCGGTCAACGCCATTGAGTACGCGGCGCAGATCGTCGGCTTCATCCGCGCGCTGGCCGCGAGGATGGCGCGCGAGGAGCCGAAGGATCCCCGCTTCGAGGTGCCGCACTCGACGCTGCAGACCGGCGTGATCCGCGGCGGCATCGCGGTGAACGTGGTGCCGCGCGACTGCGAGTTCGAGTTCGAGATGCGCAACATCCCGGCCACGCCGCACGAGGCGATGACGCAGCCGATCCTCGAATACGCGCGGTCGCTGCTGCCCGAGATGCGCGCGGTCGCGCCGGAGGCCGACATCCACTTCGAGATGGGCATGGACCTGCCGGCCTTCGGCATCGCGCCCGACGCGCCGGTGGTCAAATGGGCGCAGCAGCTGGCGCGCACCGAGCACCTCGGCACCGGCGCGGTGAGCTTCGCCACCGAGGCTAGCGTCTTTTCGAGCATTGGCATCCCGACCGTGGTGCTCGGCCCCGGCTCGATCGCGCAGGCGCACAAGCCGGACGAGTACATCACCTATGCGCAGGTGGCGGCCTGCGAGCAGTTCTTCGCCCGCCTGTGCGAGGCGGCGCCGCCGGCTTGATGCGATGACCGCTCACGCCGCCTCGCCGGGCGAGGAAATCGTCCGCGCCGCCTGCCCGCACGACTGCCCCGACACCTGCGCGATGCTCGTCACCGTGCGGCGGGAAAACGGCCGCCGCCTGGCGGTGAAAATCGCCGGCGACCCGGAGCACCCGACCACGCGCGGCGCGCTGTGCACCAAGGTCAGCCGTTACCTGGAGCGCACCTACCACCCCGAGCGCCTGCTGCACCCGCTGAAGCGCATTGGCCGCAAGGGCGAGGGCCGGTTCGTACGCGTCGGCTGGGACGAGGCGCTCGACGACATCGCCGCGAGGCTAAAGAGCATCGCCGCCGTCGACCCGCAGCGCATCGTGCCGTACTCCTACGCCGGCACGATGGGGCTGGTGCAGGGCGAGGCGATGGCCTTGCGCTTCTTCCACAGGCTCGGCGCGAGTCTTCTGGATCGCACCATCTGCGCCACCGCCGGGGCCGAGGCGCTCGCCTACACGATCGGCACCCGCACCGGGCCGGCGATGGAAGCCTTCGCCGACGCGAAGCTCGTCATCCTGTGGGGCACCAACGCCATTGCCTCCAACCTGCACCTGTGGAGCTTCGTGCAGCAGGCCAAGCGCAATGGCGCGAAGCTGGTGGCGATCGACCCCTGGCGCTCCGACACCGCCGAGAAGTGCCACCAGCACATCGCCCTGCTGCCCGGCACCGACGGCGCGCTTGCCCTCGGCATGGCGCACGTGCTGATCCGTGAAGGCTGGCTCGACCGCGACTACATCGAGCGGTACACGCTGGGCTTCGAGGCGCTGGCGGCGCGCGCGGCCGAGTTCCCGCCGGCGCGGGTGGCCGAACTGTGCGGCATCACCGCCGCCGAGGTCGAGCAGCTGGCGCGCGACTACGCGCACCTCCGCCCGGCGGCGATCCGCCTGAACTACGGCATGCAGCGGGCCGCCGGCGGCGGCAACGCGGTGCGCGCCGTGGCCTGCCTGCCGGCGCTGGCGGGCCACTGGCGCCACCCGGCCGGCGGCGTGCTGCTGTCCTCCAGCGGCGTGGCCGAGGTCGATGCGGCGAGGCTGTACCGGCCGGAGCTGCTCGCCGGCCGGCGGCCGCGGACGATCAACATGAGCGCGATCGGGCAGGCGCTGGCGAACGCGGAGCTGCCGATCGAGGCGCTGATCGTCTACAACAGCAACCCGGTGGCGGTGGCGCCCGACTCGCGCGCGGTGGCGGCGGGCTTCGCGCGCGAGGACCTGTTCACGGTCGTGCTGGAGCAGTTCCAGACCGACACCGCCGATTACGCCGACTACGTGCTGCCGGCCACCACGCAGCTCGAGCACGTCGACGTGCACAAGTCCTACGGCCACCTGTACGTGCTGGCCAACAACCCGGCGATCGAGCCGCTCGGGGAGGCGCTGCCGAACACGGAGATCTTTCGCCGCCTGGCCGCGAAGATGGGCTTCGCCGAGCCGTGCTTTGCCGAGTCGGATGACGAACTGGCGGCGCAGGCGTTCCGCCGCGATGGCGCCACCGCGCACGTCACTTGGCCGAGGCTGAAGGCGGCCGGCTGGCAGCGGCTGGACGTGCCGCAGCCGTACGCGCCGTTCGCCGAAGGCGCGTTTCCCACGCCGAGCGGCCGCTGCGAGTTCCACTCACAGGCGCTGGCCGACCTCGGGCTGGATCCCGTGCCGAACTACGTGCCACCGGCGGAGGTGGCCGACCCGGCGCTTGCGGCGCGCTTTCCGCTGGCGATCATCTCGCCGCCGGCGCGCAACTTCCTGAACTCCACCTTCGTCAACGTCAAGAGCCTGCGCGACGCGGAGGGCGAGCCGACGCTGCAGATCCACCCGCAGGACGCCGCCGCGCGGGGCATCGGCGACGGCGATCGGGTGCGGGTGTTCAACGACCGCGGCGAGTTCGAGCTGACGGCGCGCGTCACCGACCGTGCGCGGCCGGGCGTGGTGGTGGCGCTTTCGATCTGGTGGAAGAAGCTCGCCCGCGACGGCCGCAACGCCAACGAGGTGACCAGCCAGCGGCTGACCGACATCGGGCGCGCGCCAACGTTCTACGACTGCCGGGTCGAAGTGACGCGGCGGTAGCCGCGGCAGGTACCCTCGGCAGCGTACGCCGCGGCGCAAGGCGCCACCGGCCCAGCCGGCAGCCTCAGCGACGCGAGACCAGCAGGCCGACCAGGAAGCCGACCCCGGCGGACAGCCTCGGCGGCGAGGCTCGGCGATGACACTCGGCGGCGACGCCCGCCGCGGCTCAAGGCGCCACCGCCCCGGCCGGCAGCGTCAGCGGCGCGAGACCAGCAGGCCGACCAGGAAGCCGACCCCGGCGGCCAGCCCGACGGCGCCCCACGGGTGCATGTGCACCCAGTCGTCGGTGGCGTGCAGCGCGGCGCGCGAGCGCTCGGCGGCGACGTGCTGCAGGTCGCCCAGCCGCGCCAGGGCGCGCCTCAGTTGCTCGGCCGCGCGGGCGCGCAGCTCATGCGCCTTCTCGCCGCTGGATTCCGCGGCCTGGGACAGCAGCGCCTGCACGTCGTCGAGCACGTGGCGGACATCGGCGGCCAGTTGTTCGCGGTTGACTTCATTCATCGTTCACCTCGGCGTGGGGCCTAGGACAGCCACTGTACGGCCGGCGGCGCCGCCGCGGTTGACGCCGGTCAGCGCCGCGTGCGTCCGGCTACTGCCCGAGGGAGCACCGCGCTTGCGGGATAACGATGAGCGCGGCCGGCAAGCTTGGCGAAAATCAAGCAATGGCCGCCCCG
>CALGWX010000048.1 GCA_937936215.1 uncultured Burkholderiaceae bacterium
GCACGCTACCCCGGCTTGCCCGCCAGCGGCGCCGCGACGGCAACGTGCGACTCGGCCGTCGGCCGCGCGGTGGTGGTCGATGGCCGCGGCGCGGCGCCCCTGGGCGTGAGTTGCCTGTCGTTGGCCATCCACTGTTCCAGCAGGGCCCTCAGCTCGGCCGCAACCCCAGCATAGTGGTCGATGAGATCGACGGTGCAGCCCGGGTCGCGCTCGATGTCGAACAGCCGGTAGATCGCGCCATCTTCCAGCGGCTGGTAGGTGAGCTTCCACTTGCCAAGGCGGATCATGCGGTCCTTGGCGGCGATCACGACATCGAGATATTTCGGCTTCAACGAGATCATGCCGATCGCCTTGTCCGGCACTTCGAGCAGTTCCGGCAGGTGCGGATAGCGCAGATGCCCCTGCGGCGTACCTGGCAGATCCGTCAGCCAAACGCCGGTCTCAGAGAACGCCGGCCGTTGGATACCGAGGCTTTCGCCGCGAAGGCATGGCGCCTGCGATACGCCCTCGACCGAGGCTGGAATTGGCACGCCGGCCAGTTCGAGCAACGTCGGCGCCAGGTCGACCGTCCGTACAACGTCGGTGACCGTCTTCGGCTGGTCGAAGCGCGGGTCGGCAACGATGATCGGCACCCGGGCCGAGAAGTCGCCGATCGCCGAATTGCCCTGGCCCCAGGTTTCGTGCTCGAAGAACTCGAAGCCGTGGTCGCTGAAGATGACGACGATCGTGCGCTCGTCGAGGCGGCAGGCCTTCAGGTAGTCGAGGATGCGCGCCACCTCGTCGTCGAAATTGCGCACGCAGGCGTCGTACAGGTCGATCACCTGGTCGAGGTCGAACTTCGCGCGCGGCTCGGCCTGGGCGCGGATGATCTCCCAGGGGTCGCGCAGCTTGGCCATGATGAACTTCGACTCGCCGTCGTAATCGGGGTCGGAGAACATCGCGTAGTAGGGGTACTTCGAGGTGAACGGCGGGTGGGTCGTCGCCATGAACGACATCAGGAAGAACGGCCGATCCTCCCTGGCGAGGCGGCCGATCATCTTGCGCGTGTCGCGGCCGACCTCCTCGGTGAGCGGAATGCCGCCGAGGTAGTAGATCTCGGGCAGCAGCGCCTTGCCGATGGCGTTCTGCGTGAACAGCGAGATGAACAGCCGCAGGTCCTTCGGCCCCTGGCGTATCAAGTACTTGATGTTCCACTGGTCGCGCGGCAGGTCGCGGTAGTCGAAGCCAAAGTTGAACTTGTCGGCGTCCGAGGCCGCCCAGTCGCCCACGATGGCGGAGCGATAGCCCGCAGAACGCAGGATGGCAGGCAAGGCGGCTACCGGCAGCTGCGTCTGTTCCGGCGTGACGAACGTGTCGCGCACGCCGTGCGTATGCGGCCAGGTGCCGCTCAACATCGACACCAGGCTGGGGGCGGTGCGGGCGCACGGCACGTAGCAGTCGGTGAACACGGTCGCGCGTTGCGCCAGGCGCGCCAGATTGGGCGTGAGTTCGCGCGGATAGCCCGTGCCCGAGATGCGGTCGAAGCGCAGCGTATCGGAGCCGATCAGCAGGATGTTGGGCGGCCCTTCCTTTCTCGGCGCGACAGGCACCGGCGCGGGCTCGCGCTCGGCTCTCGCCAGCCAGGCAACGAGGGCCAGGAGCAACGCCGTCGCGGCGATGGCGAAGGCGCCGATCCACGCGCGCTCTACCGCCATCGCCGCCATGCCGACAAGCAGCACCGCAATGGCTGGCCCGAGCAGGGCTTGATCGACGACCCGCAGCCGGCGCGGTGTCAACCGCCGCCACAACGGGTGGAAGTGAGTCATCGAGTAAAGCGATGAGGCAGCGATGGTGCCCGGCGAATGGAACAGCACGTGCACGAATTGCCGGCCGGCGAGGATCAGTAGGCTCAGCACGGCTGCCCCCGTGAGCGCGAGCGGGTGTGGGCTTCCCCTCATCCAGGGAAGGAGGGCCGCGAACAGCGTTACGCCTGGCAGGGCCAGAAAAGCGCTGATCAGGAACGCCGCCAGCACGAGCCGCGCCAACGATGCCACCAGGTAGCCGCGGTAGTGCGCCAGCACTTCCTCCGCCATCTCCGGGCCGGTGCGGGTGAAATCGATCAGCGACTTCGCCGTCAGCGCCAGGCTCACGGCTGCGGCGACCAGCAGCGCCATGCCGATGCCTAGCGCCAGCGTGTCGAGGACCAGCCGATCGAGCGGCGAAACGGTCATACCGGCCGCCGCAGCAGGAAGTCGCGCAGCAGACCCAGGCACAGGCGGCCGCGACCGAGGGGCGACAGCGCCAAGGCCCTGAGCGTGTCGGCGTAGGCGCGCCCGATCCGGCCCTCGCGATAGGCGGGCTTGGCGTAGTCCGTGTAGGCGCCGGCCAGGCAGTTGCGCCAGAAGCGGCCGCGCAGGTGGGGCGGCAGCAGACCGCGGTTCTTGTGCAGCGAGCGCAGTGTCGAGGCGCGCATCGCGTCGACGTTGCGGCTGACGCTGCGCTCGCGCCGCAGGATCACCGCCAGGGGTTCATCGATGCAGGCGTAGCCGCTGACGGCCGCCAGCCGGATCCAGAGGTCGGGATCCTCGAAACCGCGCAGGCTCTCGTCGAACAGCCCGACCTGCTCGACGAGATGGCGCCGCGCCACCACGGCCGAGCAGCCGCCGGCGATCGCCGCGTTCTCGGAAAAAAGCGTCTCCAGCATGTCGGTGCGACCGCCCCGGCAGCGCCAGACGTTGAGCAGGCGGCCCTGCTCGTCCTCGACCCGGGCGGCGGTCGAGCAGAAGCCCAGTTCGGGCCGGGTCTCGAGAAGCTCCACCTGCAGCGCGAGCTTGGTGGGCAGCCAGCGGTCATCGGCGTCGAGAAAGGCGATGTAACTGCCGCGCGCCCGCCGAATCGCCGCATTGCGCGCGGCGCACATGCCGCGGTTCGGCTGTTCGATCACGGCGATGCGCTCGCCATAGCCGCGCAGGATGGCGCCGGTATCGTCGGTGCTACCGTCGTTGACCACGATCACCTCGCGCGCCGGGTAGGTCTGCGCCAGCGCGCTGTCGATGGCCGTGCGCACGCACCAGGCGACGTTGAACGCGGGCATCACCACGCTGACCAGCGGCAGAGTCATCTTTACCGTCATTCGTGCGCGCCGCGGCGCGGCCAACGGGCGCGTTGCCGCTGCTGCAACACGTCAGGACGCTGCCCCGCGCCGGCCATCCACGCTGGCGCGAAAATGGCCTTTGATCTCGCCGAGCGAGGCCGCAAGCCGCACGAAGTAGAAGCGCCGCTTCCGCTCGTTGGCCGCCGTCACCGCCGCCCATCCGTACTGCAACGACTTGCGCAGCATGTAGCCTGGCACCGGGCTGGCGCGCCCGCCAGTGCCTTTCAGTCGTACGGCCGAGGCCGACCGCTCATAGGCCTTTTGCACCAGGTAGCGCAGCCGAAGACGGCCGTGGTCGACGAAATGGAACTGGACGATGTCCGGCACGTACTGAATCACCGCGCCGGCGGCCACTGCCCGAAGCACCCATTCGTGGTCTTCGGCGCCGCCCAGGCCACGCCCTACCGGCCCGAAGTCGGTCGAAAACCCGCCGACACGGGCAAACAGCGACGTGCGCAGGACGAGGTTGCCGCCGCCCGGCGTGACCTGTTCCTGCGGCGAGCGCATCGGCTCCGGCCCGAGGTCGTAGCGCGGCACCGGCAGCGGGTAGATCCGGTACGGGCCGTCGTCATGCACCCAGGCCGGTTCCGAGCCATCCCAGTCCGGCAGGATGCGGCCGCAGAGGATATCCGCGTCGGGATAGTCGGCCGCCGCTCGACAGACGCTTTCGAAGTACGCGACGTCGACACGATGGTCGTCATCGACGAAGGCGGTGCGTTCGCTCCGCAGCAATGCAATGGCGCAATTCAGCGCGTGCGACTTGCCTGCCCGGGGCTCGGCCACCCAGCGCAGCGGCAAGCGGCCCTCGGGCCGCGGCAGACCGGCGCCGCTGCGGATGTAACGGTCGAGCAGGCTGTGGGTGCGGTCGGTGCAGGCATTGGCCGCGACGAGGACGTCGATCTTCCAGCCAGCGGGCCGCCGCGCCTCGTTCAGATAGCGCAGCGTCCGCTGCAACAGGTCGGCGCGGTTGTGCGTCGCGACCAGAACCGTCAGCGACTTTTCCACCTGGCAGCCCACTCGCCCCGGGGCGTCATCCGCGCTCCGCCTGTGCAGGACGGCGCTTGCGCGCATAGACCAGCAGCTCGTCGCCCCAGCCGCGCTTCTCCAGCGGCTCGACGATCCACCGCGTGCCGCGGGCCATCGCGTTGGTGATCGGCTGTGCCCGCTCCAGCGTGTGCAGCCAGCGCTGCATCAAGCCGCTCGGTGGCGGCGATGCAACGGACGGTTGCGCGCCGTCTCGCGACGCTGGCGGTCCAACCACGGCAGCGACGGGGGCGGCGCCCGACGGTGCCGCAGCGGCCCTCGCGCGCTGGTCAGAGGCGCGGGGTGACGGGCGCAAGGAGTGCCGCAACTCGTTGAGCCAATTGCCAGCGGCCATCAGGGCGTACTGATAGAGGTTGTTGCCGTCGCCGCGCAGCGTCCGCGTCTCCAGAATGTCGAAGCCGCAGGAATCGAGCAGCCGCGGCAGCGTCGTACGCGAGAAGAACCACAGATGCGCGGGCGGGCACATCCACGGCCACCACTGCCCGGCCACGCGGGCGCCAAAGCTTTCGATGTTCGGCACCCGCAGGCCCAGGAAGCCACCAGGCTTCAGCAGCTCGCCGATCCGCAGGACCTGCGCGCGCGGGTCGCGTACATGCTCCAGCACGTGCCACAGGATCACCGCGTCGAAACTCGCCTCGGGCAGGGGCGCATCCTGCAGGTCGCAGTTGTAGATCTCCAGCCCCAGCTCTTGCCGCGCATGCGCTGAGGCCGTCGGCGACAGTTCGACCCCGGTCACCTGCCAGCCGCGCTCGCGCGCCGCCAGCAGCGAGTGCCCATACGAGGCGCCGATTTCGAGCAGGCGGCCGCGCGCTGGACAAAAGCGTTCGATATCGGCGATTCGGGCCGCGTTTCGCGCCCCTGCCGCGGCATACCGCTCCAGCGGCACCGCGTAGCCGCGGTCGTAGTACTCCGCCAGTTCCGCCGGGCCGGGGATCGGCCAGACGAACTCCAGGCCGCAGGAGGTGCAACGGTAGACAGGGTAGCCGCGCTGCACGAAGCGCAATGAGGCGTTGGCAACGCTGCTGACCAGACAGGCCGGCGATGTCGACATCAGGGGTGGGGCACGGTCCATCTGTGTTCACCATGACGGGTGTGCAAACCGCCGCCAGCGCCACCCGCCGAGGCGACCTGCTGCTCGGGACGTTATCGTCGGCTCACGTGGCAGGCGGCCGAAGGGCCCGAGCACGCAAGAAGCGCGGCTCCCCGCGCCGGCTGCGGGCCGGCGGTGCCGATCGCGATCCATTCGCCAGCGGGCGACATGGCAACTCGCTTCAGCCTTCCTGCCGGCCCAGGGCCCATCCCACGATGTAACCGAGGAAATACGACACGTTCATTTCCTTTCGCACGGCGCTGTCCGGGCCTGCCGTTAGCCACTGCTGGATGACGGCCCGTGCCGCCCGCGCACATTGCGGGTACAGATACTTTGGCGGTATGCGCGATCCGTCGCCTCGGCGGCGAAGGCCTTCCATGCGACCCTGCCGGTAGTGGAGATCGAGAAAGTAGCGGCGGCTCAGCTTGTCCGCCTCGATGCGGTGGTGGATTACGGCATGCGGCGTCCACCAGACCCGGAAGCCCGCGGCCAGCAGCCGTCGATAGAAGTCCACCTCCTCGCCGCCCGTGTTGTCCCTGCCCTTCCGGCCCAGCATGGCATCGAACTGGCCGATCGTCGCACACACCTGCCGATGAAAGCCGAAGTTGCCGCCGTAGAACGTCGTACCAGGCTCTGTCAGTGGAACCACCTCGTTCGAGCGGTTCAGTTGACCGAGAAAGCCGAGCAAGTCGTCCCTGAGCCACTTTGGCCGCGCTCCCTCGAACAGCACCTCGATGCGCCCACCGAAGGCGTCAGGAGCGTGTTTATCGATCAGGCGTTCGTACGCGCACAGCCAGTCCGGATCTGGCGTTTCATCGTCGTCGATGAAGATCAGGTAGTCGCCTGCCGCTTCCCGGATCGCGCAGTTGCGCGCGTTGGACAGCCCCAGCTTTTCTTCGCGTACCACGCGTACCCGCCAGCCTGCCGGCCAAACCTGCTCCTGCAGGATGGCCGCCGTGCCGTCGGTGCAGCCGTTATCGACGAACAGCAGTTCCCACGGCGCCCGCGGCGCCTGCAGCGTGCGCAGGTCGCTCAGCGTACGCACCAGCCGGTCGGCGTGATTGTGCGTGCACAGTGCGACGGTGTACGCAATGGGCATCAGGCGGTCCCCTGAAACCGGCTCCGCGCGCGGCCCCAGTAATAGCGAGCGAGGTTTGCTGCGCTACCGTCATTGGTGCCCAGCCTCATCTTCCGCAGCAGCTGCACTGGCGTGTCGGTGCCGTACACGTCGAGGCGGCGGATCCGGTAGCGGTCTACGCTTTGACGGTTGAATCCAGGTTGCGTAGAAAACGCCGCCCGATAGCCCGCCTCGGCGGCTGCCCGCGCCACTCGGTCATCGACGTGGCCGAAGGGATACGCCAGGAGGTCGACCGAGGTGCCAAGGAGGGCCTGCAATTCGGCGCGCGAATCGGCGAGTTCGGCGGCCAGTTGCTCGTCGTCGAGGGTGGGCAGGCTGGCGTGACTGCGGGTGTGCGACTGAAAGGTGACACCCGCTTGCTGCATGTCGAGGATCTCTTGCTCGTTCAGCAGCGGGTAGGTCACCCCGTCCGGGTTCGAGCTGCGGGTCCACAGGTCCTGCTGGCCGATCAGCCCGCTGACCAGGAAAACGGTGAACGGCCAGCCGAGCCGCGTCAGTACCGGCAGGGCATGCTCCTTCACAGCCCGGAAGCCGTCGTCGAACGTCAGCACGAATGAGCGCTGGGGCGGGGCCGAGCCTCCGTCCAGCCACTTGATTAGCGCATTCGCATCGATGGCGCGATAGCCCTCCGCTCGAAGCGCATCCATGTGATCAGCGAAGCGCGATGGACCGATCGCATAGCGCGCTTCCCACGCATTCCGGGCCTCGCCGACCCGGTGGTACATCAGCACCAGGACGCTGTCCGCCGTCATGCGCGAATCCGATCGGCGAGATGAACCAGTCGCTGAAAAACGGGACGTGGCAGCAGTCCGGCGAGCACGTAAGGCGCTTGCGCTAGGCGGTAGGCGCCGCCCCGTGCGCAGTGCCGGAACAAGGCGTGGGCGGAAGCAAGGTCGCGCTTCCACAGCGCCCGAAAGGCCTGATCGACCACCCGGCCTTCGGTCAACTCTCGCAAATGCGCCCGCGGCAGATGGGCGACGAGCTGTGGATGAGCTGCAATGAAGTCGGCCTGAACGGCGAGGGCATCGAGCACCTGCCGGGACTTCACCGCGGAGATCTGGCCAGCGCCGTGCCATCGATAAGTGGCCAAAACCTCGGGGACGCGGACCATCTTGCGCGTCACGGCCAAGGCGCGAAGCCACAGGTCGTAATCCATCGACGAGAACCGGCGCTCCGAAAATCCACCCAGCTCGCGGACAAGGTCGCGACGCAGCAGCGCCGCATGAATCGGCCAAGGGCACGAGCGGAGGAAGTGTTCCACCGGGTCTCCCCTTTCGTATGCCGGCGGAACGAAGGGTTCGCCGCGTACGCCCTCGCCTACGTTCTGCCAGCCGCAGTAGGCGAGGTCCGCACTGTGCGTGGTCAGCGCTGCATGCAGCTTGACCAGCGCATCGGGCTGCCACAGGTCGTCGGCATCGAGAAAGGCGATGAACTCCCCGCTCGACACGGCCAGGCCCGCGTTGCGGGCCGGGTAGGGACCGCGTTGCGGCTGCTCGATCAGCCGGATCGCAGCGCCGCAACGTTTGATGACCGAGACGGACTCATCGGTCGAGCCGTCGTCGATCACGATCAGCTCGACGTCCGCGTAGCGCTGCGCCCGAACGCTTTCGATCGCCTCGGCCACAAACAAGGCGCAATTGTGGCAAGGCATGATGACCGAAATGCGGCCTGGAACGAAGGTTTCCGGGATGTTCGGCGCCGCACCGCTCGGACTGGGCGCGATGCCTGGTACGGCTCCAGCGACTTGCGAGGGCAGCAGCACTTGAATCGCCTTTGGCATGGATCGTCGCGACCGGCAAGGAAGTTGCTTGGCGCAGGGGCTGGCCAGCGGTTTGGCGATCGACCGCAGCGGCTCTGTTCGGTGCCCGTCGCCCGAAACTGGGTCGGGCTCCGCTTGTCTGCCAGTGACGAAGACCATCTCGACGGATCTACTGGCAGTCGGCGGCGCGGATGTTGGCATGCCGGTCGCGATAGCGGGCCGGAAAACCGCTGTCAGGCATGACTCGGCTGCAAATTACCCATGGCCCTTCCCAGTCGAATCGGGTGCACTGCTGCCTCTGCGGGTGCGACGGCAAATTCATCGGCCAGAAGGCGCTCCGCCCGAAAGCCCGCCGCCGCGGGAGACGAAACAATGGCGCGACACGCACGCTTGTCGGAATTATCCAAGGTTGTCGAACCAGAACATCGCCGTGTTTCGCCATCGAGCCGCTCGGGCGCGGCAACTCCAGTGCGCCAACTAGGCAAAAGCGGCTGTCTGCCGATGACACCGAATTCGGGCAACAGAAGGCTGAAGTAACCGCCATGGCGGCAAAATGAATCGCGAACAAGGGAAAAGATTCGCACAATGGATGCCTACGTGCGCATTGGACGGGTGCCGCTCAACCTGCAAACGTGCCCGATCAGCGGCCTTGGGGCGTGCCGGCCAAACAGGGTGAGCGACAATGTCGGCACAAGGACGTTGTTCACGTGGCGCTCGGTTCGCTTGCTCCGAGCCCTGCCTCGTCAATTTGCGCGGTCGCCAAAGAGAGGTTGGTTCAAGGGCCAGAGAGGGGCGGAGGGTTACGCAACGGTCAATTGGGGGCTACGTTTGCTTGCATTCTTGTCCGAAAAACTCCTTCAGTAGCGTCCCTGGTTGGTTCTTCTTCGGTGCAGATCTCGGAACTGCCTTCGTGGCCGCACGTCGCCGCGGCGTGCCGCATGTCGATGCGCTAGGGTGGTCTCCGAGCGCCTTGGCGAAGACGCTGACCCCTGGCGTGGATTTCCATGCAGCGCCGATCGGTCGCTAACGTTGCGCTTTGGTTAAGGCTGGCGTTGGGTGCGGCAGACGGCGATTCGAGTGATCGTCGACCCGCTTCGCGTCCAGCGAACCGATCGCAAGAGCCGAGTAGTGTCTAAACGGCGACGCATCCCTGCCATTTGGCGAGGAAACGGGTCTTGGTTTGGGCTGCGTGGCGAGTTGGGTCAGAAGGGCTGAATGAAGAGGCGCAGTCTGTTTCTTGTCGCCGCGGGCGTACTTGCAGCGGTGGCGTTGGCCGCCGCGGTTGCCTACCGGCCGCTGACCGCCCGCCTGGAGGCCAGGGTCTTCAAGTCGGCCGCGGGGTTCGAGGAGTGGCCATTGCCGCTCAAGGAGACCCACCGCCTCTTCGACATCGGGGCTGTCGATGCCAACGGTGACGGCTGGCTCGATATCTACACCTCGAACCATCACTTTCGACAGTCGCTGCTGCTCGCGGATGGGAAGGGCGCGTATCGCGACGTGCTCAGCGACTGGGGGCTTGACCAGAGCGTCTTCCCGCTCGCGGAGCTGTCATTTGTTGCTCCGACGCCCGACAAAGCCGGCGTCTACGTCTACTGGCACGGAACCGACTTCGTCATTCGCACTCACCGCCTGTCCGAGCTGGGCGAGATGAAGGGCAGCCTGCGCGTCTTCGAGCCCGTCGCTGTGATGAAGAGCGAGGGGATCGTTGCGGAAAAGCGGGAGGCCCGAGCCGGTGAAGGCGCGGTCACCGAAAGCCGCGTCGACTTCACTGCGGCGGCCGACGGCATCCTGGTGTTGCGGCCGGGAGGGCAAGGGGTGCCGCTTGACTTCAACTTCAGCGGCGCGATTCGGCCTTCCGACATCTTCGTGGGTCTCGGAAAGGTGCAGCCCAAAGCGTTGTCGTTTTCGCTGGCCATGCAGGACCGGCACGGCATGGCCTGGGCCGACTTCAACGGCGACGGCGTGCTGGACCTCTTCATCAATCGGGGGGCGCTGAGTGGGCGCCTGCGCGCATTCCCGCAGCAGGTCTCCGCAGGCGTCCGCGACGAGCTGTTCGTCAGCCGCGGCCCCGGCGTCTTCGAGGAACGCGGCCAGGCTGTGGGCCTGCGCAAGAACGGCTGCTCCGGTCGCCACGCCCAGTGGCTCGACTTCGACGGCGACGGCCTGATCGATCTGTTCGTCAACTGCTACGACCGCGGCAACGTCTCCGGCGCGTATCCGAAGCAGCTTTACCGTCAGTCACCGCCTGGTGTTCTCAAAGACGTGGCCGAGCAGGTGGGCTTGGACCTGCCCGAAAGGCAGATGGGCAATCTGGCCTGGCTCGACGTCGATGGCGACGGAGCGGTTGACCTGTTGGCTGTCGAAGACGACGGCCTGTTTCTCTATCGTCGTGGCGACGGATCCTTTCGCCGTCAGGCTGTGGCGCAGCGGCCGGTCGACAATGCCCCCAGCATTGGCCGTGCGACGGAAGCTGTCTGGTTCTTCGACGGCAAGTTCAGCGTTGCGGACTACGACCGCGATGGGCGAGCCGATGTGTTTTTTTCGTCCAGGCGCGGCAATTTGCTGCTGCGCAATGCCAAGGGCGCACTCGATGTCATCGATCTGCCTAGCGTGGGTCTGCCGGCGAAGAGCGTCACGGCGAGCTGGATCGACTATGACAACGACGGCCGCCCCGACCTTTTCTTCGTCCCGCAGGGCATTTACCGCCAACGCCCGGATGGCCGGTTCGAGGCGACTGGGCTGCTCGCGGTCGACGCGGATCGCTATGAGGCCGCGATCGTCAACTGGCTGGACTTCGACAATGACGGTCGTGTCGACCTGCTGTTGGCGCTCAGCGAAAGCCCGGACTTCAGGCACTGGTGGGAGATCGAGAAAAAGCCCAAGCCGCGCGGGCGCTGGCGTGTCATCGCACTGCGCAACGTTGCCGCAAAGGGTCGGTGGCTCCAGGTCGAACTTGCGGGCCAAGAGGCGAATCGCCAAGGCATCGGCGCGAAGGTGACGCTCGAACTGGGCGGTGCAACGCCGTCGCAGGTGGTCGGCGGCAGCGAAGGCGCGTTCTTCTCGCAGGGGCACTACCGCATCTACTTCGGGCTCGGCGCTCACAATGAGGTCGGCTCGCTGCGCGTGCGCTGGTCCGATGGCTACGAGCAGGTCTTGACGAAGGTCGCGGCGGACCGGTTGCTGAGGATCCAGCGCTCTTCGGGCGCGGCGGTCCCGAGCGCCGCGGTAACGGGAGTGGCGCAATGATCGTTTCGCATTCAAAGAAGTTCATTTTCATCAAGTCCGCCAAGACGGCCGGCACCAGTCTTGAAGCTGCGCTGTCGAACTACTGCAGCGGCCGCGACATCGTCACTCCGCTCGGCGACTATGAGTTCAATCGGGACGAGACCGGACGATGGGTGCATCGCCCGATGAACTTCGAGGGCTTCCAGCAGCACGACTGGGGCATCACGATTCGCGATCGCGTCGGCCCCGACGTCTGGCGCGAGTATTTCAAGTTCAGCATCGCGCGGAACCCTTGGGACCGCGTCGTCTCCCTGTTCACCTGGAAGACCCGGAACGATCCTCCCCCTGCGGCCCCGAAACGGCTGCTGGGGCGGCTTGGGCTGCCGCATGACGAGATGGCCGAGACGCGCGCCCGTTTCGCGGAGTTCGTCCGCGGCCCTTGGGAGACGAACGACCGCTTCTACATCATCGACGGCGAACTGTGCGTCGACTATGTCATTCGCTACGAAAGGCTCGCCGAGGACACGCTCGAAGTGTGCCGTCGCATCGGCTTGCCGCCGATCGAGCTTCCCCGCCTGAAGTCCGGCTTCAGGCCGGGCCATCGCCACTACTCCGAGTACTACGACGAGGCGACCAGGAAGCTCGTGGGCGAGCGGCACCACCACGATCTCAGGCTGTTCGGTTACAGGTTCGAGACCGCCTGAATGACGTTCTCTTCTGACGCCCCTCAAGGGCGGCGATAGATGGCTGGGCTGGCGGGCGTCATCGGGCCGGGAGTGGCCCCTGCAGGCGATCTGGTCGCACGCATGGCGGCGCAGCTCGCGCATTCCCCGGCGGCGACTCCAGACCTCTGGAGCGACGGCGCAAGCGCGCTCTGCCGTGTCCGCAGCGGTATCGACAATCCGGAGGTTCAGCCGCTTTGGGGACGTGATGGTCGTCGGTGCATCGTCTTCTTTGGCGAATGCTTCGGGTATGAGCAGAAAAGGGCGGAGCTCAGCCGAGGCGGCTACCCGTTCCGGTTCGCCGCCAACGACGCCGAGTTCTGCCTCGCCCTGTTCGAGGTCGAGGGGGAAAAGGCATTCGGGCAGCTCAGTGGCTCGTACTGCTTTGCGATCCTCGATCCGCAGGCTGGCGAGCTGTTGCTCGTCAACGACCGCCTCGGCACGCGGCCGGTCTTCTACGCGCTGACGGGCAGCGGGCGGCTGGTCTTTGGCAGCCAGGTCCCCGTCGTCCTGCAGGCCCCCGACATTCCGCGCCAGCTGGACGAATCGGCGGCGCTCCAGTTCTGCGCGTTGCAGCGGGTGCTCGGCACGAAGACGCTGATGCGACATGTGTCGATGCTGCCCCCGGCCTCGGTGCTCCGCTATCGCGCCGGCACCGTCGACGTTCGGCCTTACTGGACGCCGCGTTATCGTCCTCAGCCGGGATCGGTCGACGACTACGCGGAAGAGCTGGCCCAGGTCTTGCGGCGCGCCGTCGGGCAGGTCTGTCGAGGCGGGGCGCAGGTGGCGATGCTGCTCAGCGGTGGTCTCGATGCCCGGATGGTGCTGGCGGCGGCGGCAACGCCGATGGTCGCCGTGACCTTCGGCGATTACGAGAACCCCGAGGCGCAGACCGCCCGCGAGGTCGCCGCGGCCCGGGGCTTCGAATGGCGGTTCCTGCGCCGGGATCCCGATCACTACTTGAAGCTCGTCGACGCCGCTGTCGACATCGGCGGCGGCATGCATGCGTTCAACCATGCGCATGCGATCGGCTTCGTCGACACCCTCGCGCGCGAGTTCGACGTGGTGACCCATGGCTATGTGCCCGAGCTGCTTTTTCGCGGCACTAGCCTGCCCAAGGTTACCAGGCGCTTCGCTGGCCTCGACCTGGGCAAGCGGCTCGATCCCACCCTGAACGAGAGCAATCTGGCTGAACGGCTCTTTGCGCGCGGCTACGGCCTCATGCCGGCGGCGGAGAGCGTGCTGACGCCGCTGGGGCGCCGGATCCTCGCCGACACCCTCGCCGCCGACGCGCAGGAGCTGGTCGCGGAGGCGGCCAAAGCGACGTCGGAGATCTACGACATCTTTCTCTGGCCCGACGTGCGCTATCACGCACGTTATCCGTCGATGTTGTTTGAGACCTCCCTGCGTTCATACATGACCGAGCGCAGCTTCGTCTTCCACAACGAGGTCATCGACCTGCATCTGCGCATGCCTTGCGCCGTGCGGAGCGACAATCGCCTGTGGCTCAAGGCCATGGCCCGGCTCAATCGCCCGGTCGCGCACGTGCGCGACGCCAACACAGGGCACTCGCCTTTCATGCCGCAGCCACTCGTCGCGCTTGCTGAGGCGGGAACGAAAGCCGTGCGACGGCTGCCACTGCTCTGGCGCCTCGCCGCGACGGAACCCGAGCCCCCGCCCGGCACGAGAGGGCTTTCGCCGATTTCCTGGCCGCGCTTTGACTGGATGATCGGCAACCACCCTGGTCTACGGGCACTGATCACGGAAACGCTCGGCGATGCCCGGGCGCTGCCGTCGCGTCTTTTCGATGCTGAGGCGGTGCAGCGGCAGCTTGCCGAGCACCTCAGTGGTGGCCAGCCGCGCCGCCACCTGTTGTTTGCGCTGCTGACGCTTGGCGTATGGAACAGGAAGTACGTCAACCCTTGAAGCAGGAGCCGAATATGGGCGACTTCGGGCCACGTGACGCCGGCCGATGATTGCCGGTAGACGTGCTGCGCCTCACTTCTCCGAGCAGTCCTAGAGGCATCACATCGCGTGAAGATCGTTTCCTCAGACAGGCGGGCGCGGTGGTGCCGGCGTGTTGGCTGCGCCGAGCGCGTCTGCGGACGCGGACACGTCGGCTTCAAGAAGGCGGCCCATTGCTAGTCCTCTATGCAGGTTTGGCACCTCGTCTACGTCGCCGACTCGCTGACCTACACCATCGCCAGGGCGCTCGTGCAGGGCGGGCATGAGGTCGTCGTCTGTGCCGTGGCGGCGCAGCGGGAAGGGCGGCAGGCGAGCGCCATCGAGCGGCGCGTCGCGGCAACGGCGGGCGTGCGCTTTGCCGAGCTGCGCGACGATGCCCTGCCGGCCCACATCGAGCGGCTGATCGTGCAGGTGTTTCCGCGGCCGGCCGAGTCGATCGTCGAGGTGGACCGCCTCGCCCGCCGCGCGCGGCGGATCAGCCTGATCACCGCCGGCGATCGCAGCCGCCCCTGGCGCGCGGCCAATGAGCAGCAGTGGCGCGAAGCCAGGCGGCTGGCGCCTTTCGCCGGGCGGATCGACCGCGTGCTTTACAAGGACGGCTACCACCGGCGCGACTTGCTGGGGCTCCTCAAGCCGCGCGACATCGTCGGCTTCGACGCGCACTCGCAGTTCTTGCACGACCCCACGCTGTACGGCGCCATGCATGCGCGCGACTGGGATCCGGATGCGCCACGGCAGTACCGGCTCAACTTCCTCGGCAGCCAAGATCCTGCTGCCCGAAAACAGATCCTCGATGCCGTCCGCCCGCTTTTCCTGTCCCGCGGCGGGGGGGAGGGCGGTGGCGCGCACGGCCCGCCGATGTTCTGGCACGAGTATTCCGACGCCGATCCGGTCGGCGTGCCGCCGCTGCAGTTCGTGCGGCTGCTGACGGATTCCGACTTCACGCTGTGCCCGCGCGGCTACTCGCTGGTGACGCACCGGCCTGTCGAGGCGTTGCTACGCGGCAGCATCCCGGTGCTGGCGAGGGAAGAAATCGACCTGTACGGCATCGACCTCGTCGACGGCGAAAACTGCATTGGCGTGCCCGCCGGCCGCTGGGCCGAGACCGTGCGGCGCCTCACCGAGGCCGCACCCGCGGAGATCCTTCGCATGCGTCGCAACGCCTTCGCGATGTTCGAGCCGTATCTCGACTACCCCGCGCTGGCGCGCCGCCTGCGGGCGCGGCTCGGGGTTGCCGACAGGGCTTCGTAGCCGCATCTCGCGCGCCGCCGCCGATGTCAGCACTCGACCCGCCCCAGCCCGAACCGACGGCGCAGCTCGTGGACGTCGCCGCGACCTTCGCGCGCGCCGAGGGCGACGGCGCATCGGCCGAGGTCTTCGGCTCGGCTGTCGTGTCGCGGCGCCGGCTCGCGCTCGCAGACGGCACCGAGGTCCTGACCGACCGCTTTCCCGACACTCCCGCCGCGAGCTGCTGCTTCCTGCGGCTTGCACCTGGCGCCGGCCGCACCGTGCGCTTCGTCTTTGAGGGCGTCGACGAGGCCGTCGGCTGCGCCGCCGGGGGCTGGCTGTTGCGCCCGCGCCGCCACGGCGCGCCACGCTACTGGATTCCGCAGCCGCCGGTTGCGCGTTCCGTCGATGCCAAGGGCCGCATCCTCGCGCAGCAGGATGCCGCGCTCACCGGCTTTGGCGCCGAGGGTGGCGGGCTGTGGATCGACGTGCGGGTCGAGCCGGATCGGCATCTGGACCTTGCGCTCTGGCGCTTCAGGGACGGCGACGATGCCATCAGCGCTCTCGAAGCGCCGCTGGCCATCGAGCGGCAGCGCTGGTTCCTGCGCAGCTCGCACGAGGTGATCGGCCGCCTGGCCGATGTCTACCGCTGCCTCGTCCACGGCTGGGTGTATGACAACCGCTTCGTCTGGCGCCGCATGTGGGGCGGCTTCCGCTGGCGCATCTGTTCGGAGAACGAGGCCCACTCCCTGTACATGATGGCCAGCGGCCTGCAGCGCGCCACCGGCCGCCCGCTGTATGGCCTGATCAAGCGCCAGCTCGTCGCCGCGCTCGTCTCGCGGCAAGCGGCCGACGGCGGGTGGCATCACGGCGAGTGGACCGAGCTGATGGAAAGCCACTTTCGCCTGCACAGTGCCGGCCTGCTCGTGCTGGCGGCCGCTTATGAAGAAACGCCGGACCCGGCCATCGCCCGCGCCCTGCATGCTGCCGCGGCCTTTCTCGCCCAGAAGGCCGACCGCACCGATGCCGGCCTGTGGTTCCTGCACGACGCGCTCGAAGAAAGCGTCGAGCGCGCCACCTTCAAGGACGCGCCGCCATGGGCGCCGACGCGGATGCTGGGTGCCTCGCCGGCGAACAAGCTGATCCTGAATACGCACCTCGATTCGACGGTCACGCTCGACCGTTATCGCCAGGTCACCGGTGAGTCGCGTTTCGACACCGCCGTGCAGGCGGCGCGTGCCACCGCGCGCAACCTGCTCGCCAGGCGCCCGGCGGAGCCGCTTTACCGCCTGGCTTACCGCGCCGTCTGGCTCACGCTGCGGCCTTCGGCGCAGGCGGGCCGACTGACGCTCCCGGCTAAGGTGCTGCGGCGCGTGGCCAGGGAGAAGCTGCTGCCCAACCTGTATCGCCTGAAGCACCGCTACCCGCGCTTCGTGATGCCCGGCGGGCTCATCGACCGGCATCTCGCGCCCCGGCACTACGACACCGGCTATCACACCGTGAACCTGATGGACATCGTTCGCCTGTGGCGGCGCTTTCCGCAGGACGACTACGCCGGCATCGTGCAGGGCGCCGTCGAGGCCGTGACCGCGACCGGCCTGCTGCAGTACTGGCTCGAGGCCCGGCACAAGCAGCCGATCGGCTACTGGCCCGAGGCGCTCTACCACCTGTGCCTGCTCGACGGCGCGGCCGAGCTTCGTGCCCACCTGGCGCAGGCGATGCTCTGCACCGAAGACGCTGGCCTGGGCCTGCCGCCGGTGTTGCTCGGCGCCGACCCCGAGGCCGTGCCGCCCGCCGAGCAGGCGCCTTGCCCGTCGCCGCGCGATGCGCGCCTGCGGCTGGCCAACCTCAGCCGGCGGCAAGTGCGCGAGTACGTGGTCGTCAATTTGGCGCAGGAGACCGTCGCCCTGGATTGGGATGCCGCACCCCCGGCCGAGACGCGCTGGCTTGGCGCCGATGGCAACCCGGCAGACACCGCCGGCGCGCTGCGCGTTCCCCCGCGCGGCTGGCTGCTCGGCCGCGCCGGCTGATCACACCGCGCTTCAGCGCGCCGCCACCCGCGCATAGCAGGCCGTGAAGTGCCGCGCCACGCGCTCCCACGTGAAGCGCGACGCAAACTCACGGCAACGCTGCGCGTCGAAGCGCACCTCGCCGGCCAGAAAACGCGCGATCGCGTCGCGGATCTGCGGCACCGTGGGCTCGTCGACGAACATCCCGCTCACGCCTTCTTCCACCGCCTCCACCGCGCCGGCCAGCCGTGCCGCCAGCACCGGCGCCCCCGCCGCATTGGCTTCCAGGTAGGCGATGCCAAAGCCCTCGTGGCTGCCCGGCAGCACCGATGACGGCAGGATGAACAGGTCCGCTGTCGACAGCGCCTGCATCAGTTCGTCCTTGGGCACCCGGCCGGTAAAACTCACGCGGCTGCCGAGGCCGAGCTCCGCCGCCAGCGCCTGTAGCGCCGGGCGGGTGGCGCCGTCGCCGACCACCGTGTAGATGAACGCGTAGCGGTCTTTCAGTTCCGCCAGGGCGCGGATCACCAGGTCCACGTTCTTGCGCCGCTCGGCCAGGCGGCACACCGTCACCAGCCGGGCCGGGCCGCTGTGCTCCCGCGGGCGCAGCTCGAGCTTCAGGAACTCCTCACCCACCCCCACCAGGCCCACGGAGGTGTGGCCCCGGCAGCCGGGGTACTTCTCCAGCAGCGCCTGCTCGGTGAAGCGGCTGTTGGTCACCACGCAGGGCACGCGCGGCAGCGCCTGGTGGAGCAGCCGCTGCGTGCGCCAGCGGCCGAGCTGGATGTCCGCGGCCGTGACCCACTCCCGCGCGCTGCCTTTCAGCCGCC
>CALGWX010000049.1 GCA_937936215.1 uncultured Burkholderiaceae bacterium
CCACGTCGAGGAGGAGGAGTGAGCGCGCCGCCGTCGAGCGAGCGGGCGCCGCGGCGCGCCGAGGGCGCCGGGGTGAACCCGCGCCTGCTGCAGGCCGGCTTCCTGCTGCTGCTGGCGCTGATCCCGCTGTTCGGCTCCGAGTTTCAGGTCACGCTGGCCAACTACATCGGCCTGTACGCGATGGTGGCGCTGGGGCTGGTGCTGCTCACCGGCGTCGGCGGCCTGACTTCGTTCGGCCAGGCGGCGTTCGTGGGGCTCGGCGCCTACACGACGGCGGTGCTGACGACGATGACCGACCTGCCGCCGTGGCTCGCCTGGCTCGGCGCCTCGCCGTGGCTGTCCTTCGTCGCCGGGCTGGGACTGACGCTGGCCTTCGCCATGGTGCTCGGCATGCTGACGCTGCGGCTGTCGGGCCATTATCTGCCGCTGTCAACGATCGCCTGGGGCATCAGCATCTACTTCCTGTTCGGCAACATGGAGTTCCTCGGCGGCTTCACCGGGTTGCGCGGCATCCCGCCGATCGAGGTCTTCGGCATCGAACTGGACACCTCGCGCAAGATCTTCTTCCTTATCTACGTCTTCCTGCTCGCGGGCGTGGTCACCATCCAGAACCTGCTCGACTCCCGCGAGGGCCGCGCCATCCGGGCGCTGAAGGGTGGCATGGTGATGGCCGAGTCGATGGGGGTGAACACGGCGGTCTCGAGGCTGGTCATCTTCCTCGTCGCGGCGCTGCTGGCCTGCGCCTCGGGCTGGCTGTACGCGCACATGCAGCGCTTCCTGAACCCGACGCCGTTCTCGCTGCACCAGGGCATCGAGTACCTGTTCATGGCCGTGGTCGGCGGCGCCGGCTACGTCTGGGGGGCGCTGGTCGGCGCCACCGTGATCGCGATGTCGAAGCAGTGGCTGCAGGACGTGCTGGTGCGCATCATCGGCCAGGCCGGCAACTTCGAGGTGATCGTCTTTGGCATCGTGATGGTGATCGTGCTGCAGCGAGCGCGCGACGGCCTGTGGCCGGTGCTGGCGCGCTGGGTGCCGGTCAGGCGCAGGCCGCGGCGCATCGACCCCGGCGTGCCGCCGCTGGCGCGCCGGCCGCTGCCGGCGGCCGGCGAGACGCTGCTCGAGGTCAGGGGCGCGACCAAGCGCTTCGGCGGCCTGGTCGCCGTCAACGACATGAGCCTGGAGGTCAGGGCGGGCGAGATCGTGGCGCTGATCGGCCCCAATGGCGCCGGCAAGAGCACGATGTTCAACCTGATCTCCGGCGTGCTCGACGCCACCGCCGGCGAGGTGCGCTTCCGCGGCCAGTCGGTCGCCGGCCTGCCCTCGCGCGAGATCGCGCGGCTCGGCATGAGCCGCACCTTCCAGCACGTCAAGCTGCTGCCGGCGATGAGCGTGCTGGACAACGTCGCCATCGGCGCCCACCGCCGCGAGTACCCGGGACTGGCCAAGGGCGTGATCACCGGCGCCTGGCGACTCGACCGGCGCGAGGAGGCGCGCGTGCTCGCCGAGGCGGCGCGGCAGATCGAGCGCGTGGGGCTGGCCGACCACATGTTCGATGCCGCCGGCGCGCTGCCGCTCGGCAAGCAGCGCATCCTCGAGATCGCCCGCGCCCTGTGCGCCGATCCGTCGCTGCTGCTGCTGGACGAACCCGCCGCCGGCCTGCGTTACCTCGAGAAGCGGGCGCTGGCGGAACTGCTGCGGAAACTGAAGGCTGAGGGGATGTCGATCCTGCTCGTCGAGCACGACATGGACTTCGTGATGGGCCTGGTCGATCGGGTCTACGTGATGGACTTCGGCCAGAAGATCGCCGAGGGCCTGCCCGAGCAGGTGCAGCGCGACCCGAAGGTGCTCGAGGCCTACCTCGGGGGCGTCGAGTGACGGCGCGCCGGTCGGGAGCGCCTCGATGAGCGCCGGCGAGCCGCTGCTGCGCGTGCGCGACCTGTCCGTCACCTACGGCAAGGTGGCCGCGCTTTCCAACGCCAACGTGCGCGTCGAGGCCGGCACGATCGTCACCGTGATCGGCCCCAATGGTGCCGGCAAGACGACGATGCTGGCGGCGATCATGCAGGCGCTGCCGGCCAACGGCGGCGCCCGCGGCGAGATCCGCTTCGACGGGATCGAGTGCATCGGCCAGCCGATCGAGCGCCTGGTCGCCTGCGGCATGACGCTGGTGCCGGAAAAGCGCGAGCTGTTCGGCGAGATGAGCGTCGAGGACAACCTGCTGCTGGGCGCCTTCCAGCGCTACCGGCACGGCCGCCGCGACCACGCGCAGACGATGCAGGAGGTCTACGCGCTCTTCCCGCGCCTGCAGGAGCGGCGCAAACAGCTCGCCGGCACGCTGTCGGGCGGCGAGCGGCAGATGCTCGCCATCGGCCGCGCGCTGATGGCGCGGCCGAAGCTGCTGATGCTCGACGAGCCGTCGCTGGGCCTGGCGCCGCTGATCGTGCGCGAGATCTTCCACATCATCGAGGAGCTGAAGCGGCGGGGCGCCTCGATCCTGCTGGTGGAGCAGAACGCCCGCGCCGCGCTGCAGGTGGCCGACTACGCCTACGTGCTGGAGACCGGCGAGGTCTCGCTCGAAGGGCCGGCGCGCCAGCTCGCCTCCGATCCGCGGGTGATCGAAAGCTATCTCGGCGGCGGCAAGCGCTGAGGCGCGCTTCGCTCGCGAGGCGGGGGCGCGGTCACGCCGCGGGGTCTCGTTGCCGCGGTCGCCGGCCAGCGCCCCGTTTTTGCGCGCCATCGCGGGCAGCGCACGGCCCGAGCGGCATGCGAGCTTGGCGCACCTGAGCCGGGAGTGCCGCGATGGAGCCAGCCGAGGAGCGTCGCTACGAGGGCCTGAGCCCGTTCGAACTGAAGAACAAGCGGGTCGAACTGGCCAAGCACCGCGGCGAGCGGCTGATGCTCAACGCTGGCCGCGGCAATCCCAACCGGCTGGCGTTGGCGCCGCGGGCGGCCTTCTTCCGCCGCGGCGAGTTCGCCCTCGAGGAGGCGCGCCGGGTCGGGCTGGGGGATGACCTCGGCGGCCTGCCGAAGAAGCGCGGCATCGCCGCGCGGCTGCGCGCCTTCCTCGCCGCGCGGCCCGGCGCCGCGGGGCAGGCGCTGCTCGAAGGCGGCATCGACTACGCGCAGCGGGTGCACGGCATCGACGCCGACCTGCTGGTTGGCGAGTGGGTCGACGGCGTGCTCGGCGACCACTACCCGCTGCCGGTGCGGATGCTCGCCCATGCCGAGACCCTGGTGCGCGACCACCTGCGGGCGGAGGTCTTCGGCGGCGACGCGCAGGCCGGCGACGTGGACCTCTTCGCCGTCGAGGGCGCGAGCGCGGGCATCGCCTACGTGTTCCAGTCGCTGCTGCACTCGCGGCTGCTGGCGCCGGGCGACCGCATCGCGCTCGGCGTGCCGATCTTCACGCCATACCTCGAGCTGCCGCGGCTGCCTAAGTACCGCTTCGAGATCGTCGAGCTGGCGCAGGACGAAGCCGCCGGCTGGCGCTACCCGGCGGCGGAGATCGACAAGCTGCGCGATCCCCGCGTGCGCGCGTTTCTCGCCGTCAATCCTTCGAACCCGACTGCGGTGGCGATGGACGCCGCGACCGTGGCGCGCATCGGCGCCATCGCGCGCGAGCGCGGCGACCTGATCCTGATCACCGACGACGTCTACGCGTCGTTCGCCGACGGCTACCGCTCGCTGGCGGCGGCGCCGCGGCAG
>CALGWX010000050.1 GCA_937936215.1 uncultured Burkholderiaceae bacterium
ACTTCGGCGTGGATGCTCTTCATCAAGGCCACGGCTTGCGCGTCCGTCAAGCGTGTGCGGTCGGGCTTGCCGCCGCGTTTCCAGGCGCGGTAGCCGCTGACGCTCACGGCCAGCACTTCGCACATGTCGGGCAGGGGGTAGTCGCGGCGCTGCGCGTGGATCCAGGCGTACTTCACAGCGCATCCTTGGCGAAGTACGCCGTCGTTTTTTCAGGATGTCGACGTGCATCTGCAGCCACGCGTTCTCCGCGCGCAGCCAGGACAGCTCCAACTGCTCGGGCGTCACCGGCTTGGCGCCGGCGCCCACGAGCTTGCCCGCCTCGGCGGCCTTCACCCAGTTGCGCAGCGTCTGCTCAACCAGGCCCAGCGCCCTGGCGGCCACCGCGATGCCCACCGCCTGGGCGTGCTTGACGGCCTGTTCCTTGAACTCGGCCGTGTACTCCCGCTTCGGAATTCTCTTCATCTCTCGTCCTTGCGGTCTCGATGCTAACCATCGGCTCCTGCAAGACGAAAAACGGCAGGCGGCTCAGAGGCATGCATACTTGGGCGCCCGAGTCATCACCTGGACACGAAGCTATCCGGGCACGCGGCACTCGAAGTAAATGTGCGGGTCGGCGATGTGTTCGCCCAGTCGCGCCAGTAACCACTTGCCCAAGCTCTTCGCGATGCGGCGCGGTCCACCTCGCCAAGCAACGAACGCACGGGTGGACAAACGCGTAACACAAAAATGCACCCCGAGGTACCGCTCGAGGCGGTCGTGGTCGAAGGACTGCTGATGCCCCCATCGATGGAAACGGTGCCCACACTCCGGGCAAATGGTCTGCGATCCTTCCAGTGACTCCCTGAACGGCACCGTGCCGATGAAGATCCCCCGCTCATTGAGCACGCGCCGGGCCTCGGCAATAGCGAGTTCACACTGTCGCGGCTCCAGATGCTCAAGCACCTCGGAGGCGATTACGGCGTCGAATACGCCAGCATCGAACGGAAGGCTTTCGGCCCGGCCGACATGGCCGTCGATGCCGGCCCGCCGCAGGCGCTCGATCGCGGCTTCGCTGGGGTCAAGCGAGCTCACCAGGAATCCTCGGTCCTTCAGGAACACCTCAAGCCGGCCGCTGCCAGCGCCGATGTTAAGCACGCGGGCTCTCACGGGTAACGCTAGGCCCGCCCGCTTGGCAAGGAACTTGTACCTTGGCAAGGCATCCGCGAACGAGCCAATCCCCTCGTTCTGAAAGTATTCCCAAATCCTTTCCTGGCCCATCAAGTGCCCCTCAGGCGTTGCGCGCGTACCGGCGTTGCTTCCCGACCTTTCCATGTCGAGTCACGACTTACCACCTTACCACTGCAGCCTTCCCGGTTGCCGCCAAACGACGAGTACCGCTGGAGCCATATTCGAAACAAGCAGGAACTCGCTAGCGCCACTCACACAGTGCCCTCAAAGACCAACCCTCCGAGTGGACCGTGCGTATACCCGCGCGCACTCACCGCTCGCGGGTGCGGGGCTGTGCTTCACGGGCGCCGTCTTCATTGCCTCGGAGGACGAGGCTAGCCATCACGGCCGACGACAGATACATCAATGTCGTGGCAAAAATGACGCCGGCAAGGCCAAGCACCGGCGTTAGCAAGTACGTGGCCGTCAGCTTGATGCCACTGGCCACTGCGGCAATGGAAGCAATGGTTCGATAGCGGCCTTCGCCCGCCAGCTGCGCAACCATCACTAGGCCAGCGAAGTAAGGCGGCAACTGCCACAATCCCCAACGAAGCGCGCTGGCGACTGCGCCGGTGTCTTGTGACGTGAACGCCCCGCGCTCGAACAGTACGGCAACGAGCCACGGCGCCATTAAGCACCCGAGTGCCGCGAGCGCAACGCCGGCAAGCAACATCGTAAGCGCCCAGCCCCGTGCACGTGCGCGCGCGCCCGGGATGTCGCCCCTGACGAAGCCCTCGGCAAAGATCGGCAGCGTGGCGCGAGAGATGACGGTCGCGCCGACAGCCATTCCCAAGGCTACGATCTTGTTCCCGAAGGCGAGCGTGGCGATGGCCCCCGGACCAACGCTGGCGGCAAACCACTGGTCGACTGGCTGCGCGAAGCTGATTGCAAGTTGGCCGGCGCCCATCACCGAAGCGCTGCGCCAGACGACTGGCCATTGAGACGATCGCAGGCGCAGCGACGAGGGCACGCCGATACCCGTCCGCTCGCCGAGCTGCCGCCGCAGCCACCATGCTTGGCACGCAAAGCCCACCAAGGTCGCCGCCACCAGCGGCAAGATCGTCGGCTGCGGCGACGATACGAGGAAGACAACCACCATGAGCGGCGGAATCCCCTCGGCCAGAGCGTACCGATGGTTCTGTTCAGCTTGCAGACGGGTTGTAAGAACGGCAACTGACAGGACAAGAAAAGCCAAGGGGGCAAAACTGCGCAGGACGAGCTCGGCGAGTTGCGCCGTCTCCGGAGCAAGGCCGGATGCGTATGCCTGAACGATGGAAGGGGCTATAAGCCATGTCACTGTTGAAAGCACAACGCCAGCGGCCAGTGCGACCCCGGTCATTTCTCGAACGAACAGAGCCCTCTCGCCTGACGAGCCACGGCGCAACTTGACCAACGTCGGCACGATGACCACCGTCATGATCGAATAGACAGTCAGCGGCAGCCAAAGGGTTAGCGTGTAGGCGAGGTTGTAAACGTCAACTTCGACGCCGCGGCCGAACCGCCATGCGATGGCGATTTCCCTCGCCGCACTGGCGAGATTCGCGGCCACTGTGAGCAGCAGCAGACAGCCTGCCGCCCGCGCGATACGGAAGTTGTCGGGGTGAAGCCGCTTCAGTGACAGCGGAAGGCCGACCCGTTTCGTCATCGGCGAAGGGTCAGCATTCGCCAAGTGGGCGGGGGCTTGGGAAGACTGCAAAGTGATCGTCCCAGCGCGACCCGGAAACGCAGCTCGACCTACCAACGAGCCGCTGGAGCACGCGCCAGTTCAGCTTCGAGCATGGGGCCGAGCGCCGCGAACTCGTCAGGACGTCTATCCGCGACTTCTCTGATCGCTTCAGCCATCTTTGGCGCGTGGCGCGGAAAAAATCCGAACAGTCGCTGCATGTGCCAGCGAGCGGCTTCCGTGTCGTTGTCAAGGATGGCCAGCGCAATGCGACGCGCCGCTGTGACCGGCTGCGGGCTCTGCGCGAGCAACCGGTCCGTGTCGGCAATCTTTCGCGGCAAGTCGTCCTTGGTCACCGGATCGCTCAACCCAAGCAAATGATCGGCCTGAACTCGAAACAGGCGAACCTCTGCCGCCGCCTCCTTGAGCAGCGACCTGACCTCATCAGTCGCTGCAGCCTTAAAGGCTGCGCGCTGGTCCTCGATCCAGTAAAGACGCGCCAGCTTCAAATAGTCGTGGATCAAAAAGCCCGCACCGCCCAACAACACCGCCGCGACGACGAAGGTGGGCACTCGCAGCGGAAGTGCGCGAGCATGTCGCGACCACTCGGCCCGCAGTGTCAGCCCTAGCACCAGCGAGAAAAGCACAAGGAAGTGCATGTACCACAGCGGAAACTCGAGCATCGAGTGGATACCCAAGATGCCCAACCAAAGCAGGCCAACGGCATCAGCAGGCTTTAGTGCACTGCGATGGGTTACGAACTGCCTACCCACCGCGAAAAGCACGGCGAGCAACGCCGCGATACCGACAACGCCAAACTCCGCCAAGACCTGCAGGAACGCGTTGTGGACGTACGTATCGAGCGGGCGGTGAGTCTCGAATGATTCGATGATGTAGGCCGTGGGCAAGACGTTGAAGGCGCCAACGCCGATCCACGGCGCGGTGCTCCACACCGCAAGCGCCTGCCGCCAAAGCTCGAGCCGGAAGATCAGGCCGCCTTCGCTTCGATCGGCCGCGCGCTCAAGCGCCGTCTGGCAGCCTTCCGCAACGCCGGCCAAGACGAAGGACGAACCAAGATTCGCCGCCAAGGCGCCGATCACCAGCATGGCAGCGATCAGCCATCGCGCTCGCCGGTCCCTCGCCGGCCAAGCCTGCAACGCGACAAGCACCACGCAGGTCAGGCCGAGGACCAGCCATGCCATTCGCGAGGCCGTTAGCGCCGACGCCATGAGCAGGATGACGACTGCGGGCACAGCCCAGCGCGATCCCATCTTGCCCGTGCCATGTAGGAACAGCACCGCGCCGAGGCCTAGCCAAGCGAGCGTCGCCGCATGGTTCGCCTGCCCGATGTTGCCGTACAGCGCACAACCGGTGCGCGCGTGCCGAAGCACAAAAGGCGCAAATTCGGCTTCGAGGCGTGCAGCCTGCACAAACTGGGCAGCCGCGTTCAGGATGGCTGCAATCAGGATTGCCCAGGCAACCCGATCCATCACGGCGACGGTCAAACCCGCAGCCCGGACCCCCTGCCCGACGAGGAGCGCGAGAGCGACCGCAGCCAGATAGCCGTGCCAAAGGATAGCCGGCTGGACGTAGGTGTAGTACCCAAGGACGGCTTGAAGCACCAATAACAGCGCAAAGACGAGCGGCAACGCGAACAGTATCGGACTGGCCGGAAAGCGTCGGGGCAAGACTGGCGCGAGCAGCGCTGCTGCGCAGGCGAGAAAAACCAGGGTCGCCCATTCGCCGTGAAAATCCGGAGATGGTGGCTCGCGCAGTACGCTGAGGAACCCGACGATCAGGCCCAGTCCGAGAGCCACCGCGAACGCCGAGAACAGGGCTCGCCTCGCCTGCGCGAAGGAGCGCGGTGGCTCGAGCTGGGCAGCAGCGCCTGAAGAGGGCACCACGTTCATCCCGCGACAATCCGCCGCGAAGAACAGAAACGGCGCGAGCCGCGCTCGCGCCGCTGCTAGGCGGGAAGGAGGAATCGATCAGCGACAGTTGGCCGGACGGAACTTGGCTACGACGGAGCCACCCTTGCAGTCCCAGTCGATCGCGCCACCCGAGGCGGTGGGCGTAAAGATGATCGTGTTCGCGCCTGCGTCGACACCGGTCGTCGAGGCATTGAAAGTCACGGTGATGACGCCAGAGTTGCCGACAGACACGCCTGTCACATACTTGCTCGCAATGGTATCGGCGACACCCGCAGACGCATTCGAATTCGGAAATGCATTATTCGTCTGGTAGGTCTCGGCAACCGCAGTCTTGACCATCGAAGCTAGGTTCAGACCCTCGGAGATCCGTGACCGCACCGTGTACTCCTGATACTGCGGAATGGCGATGGCCGCCAGGATGCCGATGATCGCCACGACGATCATCAGTTCGATCAGGGTGAAACCGCCCTGCAGTTGACGCTTCATTTCCATAACTGGCTCCATTAAGGGGTTGGCGTATCGGCGCGTGCCGATGGTCTAGCCCACACAAGATCTGTGCCACCCAGCCACGGAGGGAAATTCGGCGGGCAACCGCAGAAACTGGTCACTTCCCGAGCGGGCAGCTGACGTTTTTTGTCACTCGCTGCCCAATCTTGTCGGCCGGTGGCCAGCGAAGCCGGCCAAACGGATGAGCCGCTCAACCGCCGGGGTTGACGAACTCCAGCTTCACGCCGGCCAGCTCGATGACATCCCTGTCCTTGAGCGCATGCGCCGCGGAGCCGAGGTTGATGCCGTTGACGGTGGGGAAGACGTCGCCCTCTACGTGAGCGATGAAGTAGCCGGACGGGCGGCGGGTGATGACCGCCACCTGGACCCCGGGGCGGCCGATGGTGGTCAGCGCCTTGACCAGCGGCAGTTCGCGGCCGGCGTTGGCGCCCGAGAGTACCCGGATCACCGCCCCCTTGGGCTGCGGCGCCGGCGCCTCTTCCGGCTGCGCCGGTTGCCGCACCGGGATCGTGGCCGGGCTGGGGCCGTAGAACTCGCGCTTCAGCGGCTGCGAGGTGTCGAAGTCGACCGCGCCTTCGGCCGGGGTGTCGCGCTCGATGAACTTGAGGCGGTACTTGCCGATCTCGACGATGTCGCCGTCGCGCATCACGTGCTTCTTGATCGGCTGGCCGTTGACGGTGGTGCCGTTGGTCGAGCCGAGGTCCTCGATGTAGTAGTCGTCGCCGCCCTTGAACACCACCGCGTGCTCGCCGCTGACGGCGAGGTTGTCGATCACCAGGTCGTTGTGCGAGCGGCGCCCGATCGTCGTACGGTCCTTGGTGAGCGGGACCTCCTTGAGGGTGACGCCATCAAGGGTGAGAACGAGGGTCGGCATGGATCGGCGGCGCGCTGCAGGCGAAGACGGCGAAGAACGCGAGCCGATTCTGCCAGTGGGGTCTGGGCTTGGCCAGTCAGCCGAGCGGAGGGGTCACGTCACGTCGGCCGACCGCGCCCGCCGCGGCTCCAGGCCCTTGCGCCCGGCCAGGCGGACGACGATCACCGAGACGTTGTCGCGCCCGCCGGCAGCGTTGGCCAGGTCCACCAGCCGCTGCGCGGCGCGCTGCACGTCGGGCACAGAAGCGAAGATGGCGCTGGCGATCTGCGCGTCGTCGACCATCTCCGTCAGGCCGTCGGAGCACAGCATCAGCACGTCGCCCACGCGCAGCGGAAAGTCGTGCACCTCCGGCTCGACGTCGCCGGTGGCGCCCAGCGCCCGGGTGACCAGGTTCTTCGACGGCAGCACCCGCGCCTCTTCCTCGGTCACCATGCCGGCGTCGAGCAGCTCCTGCGAGAAGGAGTGATCGCGGGTCAGGCCTTCCAGCACCCCCTCGCGGAAGCGATACAGCCGCGAGTCGCCCGCGTGCGCCACCCACAGCCGATCGCCGAGGACCCACGCAACGACCACCGTGGTGGCCATGCCCTCGAAGGCGGCGCTGTTGGCGGCGGCACGGGCGATCGTGCCGTTGATCTCGACCATGCGCTCGATCAGCGCCCGGCGGGCGTCGAAGGGCGCGCCCTCGGCCTGCGCCTGCTCGAAGTCGCCGGCCAGCAGCGACAGCAGTGAACTCACGGCCATGGTGGCGGCGATCTCGCCGGCGTTGTAGCCGCCGAGGCCGTCGCAGAGGATGAACAGCCCGAGGTCCGGGCGGGCGCCGATCGCGTCCTCGTTCAGCGGTCGCAGCTGCCCGGGGTGCGACAGCAGGGCGTAGTCGAGCGTGAAGGGCGTGGCCGCGGCCATGGTGAGCGGGAGCTTAGCTCGCTGGCCGGCCGCGTCAGGGCTGCGCGGGGACGCCGACCGCAGCCCGGCGGCGCGCCAGCCATCGGCCGAGGCCGACCACCAGCACCGCGCCGGCGATGCTGGCGGCGTGATGCAGGGCCGCCCCCGGAGGCAGCAGCGGCTTCACGAACGGGTCGCCAACGATCAAGCCGCCAGCGATCCAGCCGAGCAGCGCCGCACCCGCCGTGACGATGATCGGAAAGCGGTCGAGCAGCCTGAGGATGACCTGCGCGCCGAAGATGATGAACGGCACGCTCACCAGCAGGCCAAAGACGACGAGCCCGGTACGATGCGCCGGGTCGGCGTGCTCGGCGGCGCCGGCGATCGCAATTACGTTGTCGAGCGACATGACGAAGTCGGCGACGATGATCGTCTTGACCGCCGCAAGCAGCTTCTCGGCGCCGTGCAGGTTTTCGCTGTCGTGGCCGTCGTCGGCGGGCGCCAGCAGTTTGACGCCGATCCACAGCAGCAGCAGGCCGCCGACGAGCTTGAGCACTGGCACCTGCAGCAGCGCCACCGCCACCGTAATCAGGATCACCCGCAGCACGATGGCGCCGGCCGCGCCCCAGAGGATGCCGAGGCGCCGCTGCCGCGCCGGCAGGTTGCGGCAGGCCAGCGCGATGATCACCGCGTTGTCGCCGCCGAGCAGGATGTCGATCAGGATGATCTGGACGATCGCATCCCACTGCAGCGTGACGAACCAGGCGGCGGCCGCGCTCATGCACTCCCTGCCATCGTACCTAGGCGCGCGCCAGCCGACGATCGCTGCTCAGCCACGCCGAAGCACAGCCGCGGGCGACCGCCGACGCAGTTGCGAGCAAGCGCATCCGGCCGCAGCCTTGGCGCCGCCGGCCGACGACAGTTCAGCGGCGATCGCGGAAGGCTCAACGCGGTTGAGCACGACCGGCAGCCTTGCGGCGACCCCGGCGCCAGCCTACAAATGGTGAGCGCCTTCGTACTCGTGGCGACCGGGCGGCGGGCGCCTCCAAGCCACCGGCGCCTTCGGCGCGGCCCGCGCGCGACAGGCACGCCCCCGGCGGAGCATCGCGGCGTGCACTTGAACGCCGCCGGCGTCGCCTCTCGGACGGTTGCCGCTCGCATCGACCGCGGCCCAGGCCCCTCTCACAGCACCGACGTCAGCAGCTTGCCGATCTCCGACGGGTTCTTCGTGGTCTTGATCCCGCAGGCTTCGAGCACGGCCAGCTTCTCCTGCGCCGTGCCCTTGCCGCCGGAGATGATCGCGCCGGCGTGGCCCATGCGCTTGCCGGGCGGCGCGGTCACGCCGGCGATGAAGCCGACGATCGGCTTCTTCATGTGCCGTTTGGCCCATTCGGCGGCGGTTTCCTCATCGGAGCCGCCGATCTCGCCGATCATCACCACGGCGTCGGTCTCGGGGTCGTCGTTGAAGAGCTTGAGCACGTCGATGTGCTTCAGGCCGTTGACTGGGTCGCCGCCGATGCCCACCGCGGTGGACTGGCCCAGCCCCAGCTCGGTCAGCTGCGCCACTGCCTCGTAGGTCAGCGTCCCGGAGCGCGACACCACACCGATGCGGCCCTTGCGGTGGATGTGGCCGGGCATGATGCCGATCTTGATCTCCTCCGGCGTGATGACGCCGGGGCAATTGGGCCCCAGCAGCAGCGTGCGGCGGTTCTCCTTGCGCATGCGGTCGCGCACCTCGACCATGTCGCGCACCGGGATGCCCTCGGTGATGCACACCACGAGATCGAGGTCGGCCTCGACCGCCTCCCAGATCGCCGCGGCGGCGCCCGCCGGCGGCACGTAGATCACCGAGGCATTGGCGCCGGTCTTCTCCTTGGCCTCGCGCACCGAGGCAAAAATGGGGATGCCCTCGAAGTCCTCGCCGGCCTTCTTCGGGTTCACGCCGGCGACGAAGCACTCCCGCCCGTGCGCGTACTCGCGGCAGGCGCGGGTGTGGAACTGGCCGGTCTTGCCGGTGATGCCCTGCGTGATCACGCGGGTGTTCTTGT
>CALGWX010000051.1 GCA_937936215.1 uncultured Burkholderiaceae bacterium
GAAGCCGACAGCCGCGCGCAGCAGCTCGCGGCCGCCGAGGCCGAGGTGCAGGCGGCGCTGCGCAAGCTCAAGAGCTTGCAGGCGCTGGCCGAGCGTCGGCAGCTCGCCGCGCAGGCCGCGGCGACACGACAGGACCAGAAGCAAACTGACGAGATCGCGCGCGGGATGCGCGCCACGTTTTCGAGCCTAGGTTAGGAGAAAGGCATGCCCGAGCTGGCAACCCATTCACTGCTCGTCGGGCCGGCGGCGATCGGGAGCGCCGGCGCAGCGGCTCGACCGCCCGCGACCGGAACCGACGCCGGCGAGTCGGATTTCGGCGCCGCGTTTGCGGAAGCTGACGCCGCGTGGTTGACCGAGCCGGCGACAGGGCATCCCGGCGTGGCGAAAAAGAAAGGCACGGCCAGCGCTGAGGCGGCCTTGCCGCAGCACACCGCTGGGAAGCCTGACGACGAATCGGCGCTGACGGCGCTCGCGGTCGTCCCGCCCGTCACTTTCGACGATCCGAAGCCGGATACTCCCGATGGCGCGATGGCCGTCGAGGCGGAACCCTTCACCGAACGGCTGGATCCACGCGGAGGTACCCGGGATCGGCGCACTGTCATTGCCGACCGGTCACTGTCCGGCGCATCTGCCAGTGCCCCTGGCAGTGGGCTGCCCCCGGCAGGCGGAACAGGCAGCGATACATCCGCCCACGGCAGCGGCACGCAAGTCTCATCGCAGGGCAGAGTCGACATCAACGCCGCCTCGCCCGAATCCGCCACCGCAGCGCACGGAAAGACGGCCGCCGTTCTAGGCCTCGGCGCCAGCACGAATCTTCAAGGCGGTCCGAGCACCTTGGCCGGCGATGGTGAAGCAGGCCTTCCAGCAACACTGATTCAGCCGCAGCGCGCCAACAGCGCCGGTGAGGTTTCGGCCAAAGCACAACGGGGCGCTGCCCACAGCGCGCTGTCAGCTACGGCAAAAGCGGCCGGCCCGGCAGCCGGCCGCGGAGGCTCGGCGGGCGCGCGCGCCGTTGCGGACGGAACCGCAGCCTTGCCTGCCGCCACCACTACGCCGGCGTGGGCAGCCGCTGACCGGCCGAGCGAAATCTTCTCGCCCCGAATGGAGCGCCCGCTGACGTCCGGGCTGTTGCTGCCCAGCGCGCCCGGCGAGTCGACGCTGCCACAGACGGCATCGACGCCCACCCTGGCGGCTTTCGGCCTGTCGCCTTCGTCGGCCGCCCCCCTTCCCCAGCTCGCCGTCGCGGCCCCGGTGGGCAGCGCTGGCTTCGTCGAGGAGTTCACTCAGCGGGTGGCGATGATGACCCGCGGCGGCGTACACCGCGCCGAAGTGTCGTTGACGCCGGCCGAACTTGGCCCCGTAGAGATCTCCATCGAGGTGCGCGGCGACGAGGCCACGCTGCTGTTCACCGCGCCGCATGCCGCAACCCGCGCCGCACTCGACGAAGCGCTGCCGCGCCTGCGCGAGATGCTGAACGCCCAAGGCTTGCACTTGGCCGATGCCCGCGTCGGCACCCAGGCCGGCGGCGGCTCACGGCGCGACAGCGAGCGCCGGCCACAGGGTTTCGTCGCCGCAACCGACCGCGTTCAGGCAGCGCCGGCCGCTGCCGCGCCAGCGGCCGCCGCGAGCGCCAGGCCACGCACGGCACGCCTGATCGACGACATCGCCTAGCGCGATCTCCGCGGGCCTGCGCCCCGCAGGAAACGGGCCGGTTTGTCGGCCGTTTTCACCGGATCAGCGACCCTTAAGCGATCGAATAATCCTGTCGATAGGCGTCGCCCCCGCGACGCCGCGCTCGAACGGAGTGTCCCTGATGGCAGGCAATCGCGCCGAAGCGGCCGCGGCGGCCAACGGCACGGAATCCGATGCCAGCAAGCCCCGCGGCAAGAAGAAGCTCGTCCTCCTGATTGCCATCGGCGTGGTGCTCCTCGCCGCCGGCGGCGGCGCTGGCGCGTACTTCGTCTTCGGTCGCAAGGCCGAAGACGGCCAGTCCGAGGTCCGCGCCACGCCCAAGAAGGCGCCTGTTTTCGTCGATCTCGAGACCTTCACCGTCAACCTGCACGAACCCGACGATGACCGCTTCCTTCAGGTCAAGCTGGTGCTGGAACTGAAGGACGCGAAAAGCGGCGACCACCTGAAGAACCTGATGCCGGCCGTGCGCAACGAGGTCCTGCTGCTGCTCGGCTCCAAGCGTGCCCAGGATCTTGCCGGGCGCGAGGGCAAGCAGCAGCTGGCACAGCAGATCGTCGCCGCGGCCAACAAGGCGCTGGCCGGGACCCCGGCCGACGGGGCCGTGGAAAACGTCAACTTCACGCACCTGATCGTCCAATGATGCGCCGCGAAGGACCGCATTCGGCCGCTGCCGCTCGGCGCCTTGGCCGCTGCCGCGTCGGCCGCCCGGCGACCACGTCACGCTGCCTTCCCCATGGCTGAGCCGCTGGTCTCGCCCGACGAGGTCGACGCGCTGCTCGACGGCGTGGGCACGCCGTCGCCGCGCCCCGAGCGCGGTCCCGCCGATGGAGGTGTCCGCGACTTCGATTTGACCAGCCAGGCGCGCGTCTTGCGCGGCTGCCTGCCGACGCTCGATCGCGTCAGCGAGCGCTTCGCCCATGACCTGCGCGGCGGCCTGTTCAATCTCGTGCGCCGCAGTCCGGAGGTCGGCGCGAGAGCGGTTCGCGAGTCGAGATACGCGGAGTTCCTCGACGGCCTCGCGCTGCCGGCCAGCCTGAACGTGATCGCGCTGGCGCCGCTGCGCGGCACGGGGCTCCTCGTGCTCGACGCCAACCTGGTACTCGGCATCGTCGACATCCTGTTCGGCGGCAGTGGCAGGCTGCTCCCCAAGCTGGAGGGCCGCGCCTTCTCGCCGGCGGAGACCCGCATCATCCGGCGGCTCATCGACCTCGTGCTCGCCGACTACGCCAAGGCGTGGGAGCCGCTGTACCGCATCGCCTTCTCCTGGCAACGGGCTGAGATGCACCGGCAGTTCGCCGACATCGCCGCGCCGGAGGACCGGGTAGTGGTCGCCGCATTCGACGTCGGCTTCGGCGAGGCCGGCGGCGCGATCCACATCTGCCTGCCTTACGCGTCGCTGGACCCGATCCGCGACGTCCTGTCCTCGCCGCTGCCGGCAGACAGCCCGCAGGCCGACCGCGACTGGCTGTGGCAGCTCACCGAGCAGGTGCAATCGGCGGACGTCGAGGTGACGGCCGAGCTGGCGCACAAGCGGATCACCATCCGTCAACTGCTGAAGCTGAAGGTCGGCGACATCATCGACCTGCCAGTGCCGGACCTGATCACCGCCCACATCGGCGGCCTGCCGGTGATCGACTGCCGCTTCGGCACCATCAACGGCCGCGCCGCGATCCGCGTCGAGCGCGTCCGCAAGTACTCGCAGTTCGGCGAGCAGCTCCGGCCCAAGAGCGACGATCACTGACCCCGCAAGACTCGCAGGACACCCATGAGCGACCACACGCACTCCGCAGCCGACGACGCCTGGGCCGCGCTCAGCGAGCGGCAGCCCAACGGCGCCGTCGAGACGCCCGCGCAGGCCAGCAGCATCTTCCAGCGGCTGTCGCCTGGCGCCAGCGACGAGGGGCCGCAGGACCTCGACCTCATCCTCGACATCCCGGTGACGCTGTCGGTCGAGCTGGGCCGGACCCGCATCCCGATCAAGAAGGTGCTGCAGCTGGCGCAGGGCACGGTGATCGAGTTGGACGCTCCGGCCGGCGAGCCGATGGACGTGCTGGTCAACGGCTGCCTGATCGCGCAGGGCGACGTCGTCGTCGTCAACGACCGCTTCGGCATTCGCCTGACCGACATCGTCACGCCCGGCGAGCGCATGCACCGCTTGAGCAAGTGAGCACCGCCATGCAGGGTGGCCAAGGCGGCTCGAAGGTGCGAATGCCCCGGCGGCCAACCCCCGTGGCGCGCCACGCGCGGCGCGTGGCCTGGGGCGCCACCGCACTTGCGGCGCTGGCCGCGCCCGGCGCGGCGCTGGCGCAGGCGCCCGCACCCGCTGGGCCTTCGGTGCTGCCAATGCTGCTCGCCCTCGGGTTGGTGCTGGCGCTCATCCCCGCGCTGCTGTGGCTGCTGCGCCGGTTCGGCAATGGATCGCCGACGGCACCGGCAGCGGCGGCGCTGAAGGTAGTGACGCAACTGCCGCTCGGCCCGCGCGAGCGGCTCGTCGTCGTCGATGCCGGCGGCCGCTGGATCCTGCTCGGCGTGACCGCCGGGGCGATCAGCCGTGTCGCCACGTTGCCCCGGCCCTCGGGTGGCGCCGACGCCGCGGCCGACGCCGAGTCGGCGGTGCTCACGTTCCGCCAGCTGATGCGGCAGGTGGCAGCCAGCCGATGAACCGGGCGGCGACCTGCCTGCTCGCCCTGCTGGCCGTGCTCGCGGTCGAGCCCGCGCTCGCACAGCAAAGCCCGATCCAGATCACGTCGGCGCCTGCGCCGGGCGGCGGCACCGCCTACTCGGTGCCGGTGCAGACGCTGCTGTTCTTCACGCTGCTCACCTTCCTGCCGGCCGTGCTGCTGATGATGACCGCGTTCACCCGCATCGTCATCGTGCTGTCGCTGCTGCGGATGGCGTTGGGCACGCAGACCACGCCGCCCAATCAGGTGCTGATCGGCCTGGCGCTGTTCCTGACGCTGTTCGTGATGGGGCCGACGTTCGACCGCATCCACGAGGCCGCCTATGTGCCGTACAGCGCGCAGCAGATCAACTTCGAGCAGGCGGTCGCCGCCGGCGCCGAGCCGCTGCGGGGGTTCATGCTGAAGCACACGCGGAGCAGCGACCTCGAGCTGTTCACCCGCATGGCGCGGGTCGAGACGGTCGATGCCGCCGAGCAGCTGCCGCTGCGGGTCGTCATCCCGGCCTTCGTCACCAGCGAGCTGAAGACCGCCTTTCAGATCGGCTTCATGGTGTTCCTGCCCTTCCTGATCATCGACCTGGTGGTGGCCAGCGTGCTGATGTCGATGGGCATGATGATGCTGTCGCCGGTGCTGATCGCCCTGCCTTTCAAGCTGATGCTGTTCGTGCTCGCCGACGGCTGGAACCTGCTGATCGGCTCGCTGGTCGCCTCATTTCAGGTGTAGGCCGCCCTGCCGGTCGATCGCCGCCGCCACGCCGCCCTTGCTCCTCCCATCCCTCACTGACCCCAAAAATCGCATGGACCCGCAAAGCGTCATCACCCTCGGCCAGCAGGCGCTGTACGTGCTGCTGATGCTGGCCATGCCGCTGCTGGCCGCCGCGCTGATCGTCGGCCTGGCGGTGTCGATCCTGCAGGCGGCGACACAGATCAACGAGATGACGCTGTCGTTCATCCCGAAGTTGTTGGCGATGATCGCCGCGCTGGTCGTCGCCGGCCCGTGGATGGTCACGGTGTTCGTCGACTATGTGCGCCGGCTGTTCGAGTCGATCCCGACCGCGATCGGCTGACCGCCGCCCGCGGGTGGCACCCGGCCGCCGGCACCCGCCGTTGCACGGAACACCCTCGTGATCACCTTCACCGAAGCGCAGCTGTCGGCGTGGTACGGCGCCGTCTTCTGGCCGCTGGTGCGGCTGCTGGCGCTGCTGTCGGTGGCACCGGTGCTGTCGCACCGCGCCGCGCCGCTGCGGCTGAAAGTGGCGCTGGCGCTGGCGATCGCGCTGGTGCTGGCGCCGACCGTGCCGGCGCCACCGATCGGCGACGCGCTCACCGCGCCAGGCATGGCGCTGCTGGCGCAGAACATCGCCATTGGCGTCATCATCGGTTTCACGGTCCGCCTGGTGTTCTCGGCGCTCGAACTGGCCGGCGAGGTGATCGGCCTGCAGAGCGGACTGTCGTTCGCGGGCTTCTTCAACCCGGCCGCCGGCACGACGCAGACGGCGGTCTCATCGTTCCTGTCGCTGCTCGGCACGCTGATGTTCCTCGCCATCGACGGCCACCTGATGCTGCTGTACGCGGTGACGGAGAGCTTCCGCCTCTTCCCGCTGACCGGCGGCACCGAGCTGCCGCTGTCGTTCGACCGCGTCGCCCGGCTCGGCGGCGAGGTCTTCGTGATCGGCCTGACGATCGCGCTGCCGTTCATTGCGGTGGCGATGCTGGTCAACATCGTGGTCGGCGTGGCCGCCCGCGTCGCACCGCAGCTGAACATCTTCGCGGTCGGCTTTCCGCTGACGACGCTGGTCGGGCTGGGCATGCTTTTCCTGATGCTGCCCTACCTGGAGATGCCGTTGCGCGCTGCCCTCGAACGTGCGCTCACCTTGTGGACGCAGTGATGGCGCCGACCGCGCACGGTGAAGCCGGCCAGCGGCACCACCGCTGCTATTCTGGGCTTCGCCCCGCAGCCCCGACCGCACCATGACCGCGCGCACCGGCGCCCGCCTGCTCGTCGACCAGCTGCTGGTGCACGGCGTCGACCGCGTGTTCTGCGTCCCGGGCAGGAGCACGTTGCCCGTGCTCGACGCGCTGCGCGACACGCCGTCGATCCGCCTCGTCGTCAACCGGCACGAGTCCGGCTCCGCCTTCATGGCCGACGCCTACGCGCGGCTGACCGGGCAGCCGGGGGTGGCGTTCGTCAACCGCGCGGCCGGCGCCGCCAACGCCGTCATCGGCGTCCACACCGCCTGCCACGATTCGACGCCGCTCGTTCTCTTCGTCGCCCAGGGGGCCTCGGCATTCGCCGGACGCGAGGCCTTCCAGGAGGTCGACTGCGCCCGTCTGTTCGCGCCGATCAGCAAGGGGGTGGCGCAGGTCGACCGCGCCGACCGGATCCCCGAACTCGTCGCCCACGCCTTCCAGCTTGCCGTCAGCGGCCGGCCAGGGCCGGTGGTGCTCGCGGTGCCGGAGGATGTGCTGGCGCAGGTCAGCGAGGCCGCCGACGCCGCCTGCCACGAGCCGCTGCAGGCCGCGCCGAGCGATACCCAGGTCGCCGCGCTGCGCCGCCTGCTTGGGCAAGCGCAGCGGCCGATCGTCATCGTCGGCGGCTCCGGCTGGACGCAGGCGGCCTGTGACAACCTCAGGCGCTGGGCGGAGGCCAACGGCCTTCCGGTCGCCTGCGCCTACCGGCGCCAGGACCTCTTCGACAACAGGCACCCAAACTATTGCGGCGAACTCGGCGTCGGCGCCAATCCGGCGCTGGCGCAGCGGGTCCGCAGCGCTGACCTTGTGATCGCCGTCGGCGCGCGCCTCGACGAGGCGACCACGGATGGCTACACGCTGCTCGAAGCGCCGCGGTCGCGGCAGGTGCTGGTGCACGTGCACCCGGGCATCGAGGAACTCGGCCGCGTCTACCAAGCGGCGCTGCCGATCTGCTCGGGCATGCCGCAGTTCGCCTCGCGGCTGGCGATGATGACGCCGATCGAGTCGCCGCCTTGGCGCGACGCACTCACCGCCGCTCGGGCGGATTACGACGCCTGGCAGCAGCGCCCCGCCGTGGGCGCGCAAGGCGCGCGCGGTATCGATCCCTGGCGGGTCATGCAAGAACTGGCGCGGGCCCTGCCGCCCGACGCGATCCTG
>CALGWX010000052.1 GCA_937936215.1 uncultured Burkholderiaceae bacterium
CCGCGCAAGGCGCGGCGCCAGTTCGCGGCCGAGACCGGCGAGCCGGCGCGCCAGCCATGGGCGGCTGCGCCTTCCGATGAAGCAGCCGTGGAGCGAGGGCCTTGGCGGCCGGGCAGTACACCCGGCGCTTCGGCCCTCGCGCCGCCGCCGGGCCGCTTGCTCGGCCGTGCACTTGGGCTAACGTCCGCCGCTCCGATTCCGTCGCCGCACCGTTGAACCCCAACGCCCACCAACTGTGGACCGCGCCCCGCTGGGCGCTGGCGCTGCTGCTGGCGTGCCTGAGCATGCTGGGGCCGTTCGCGATCGACACCTACCTGCCGGCCTTCGGCGGCATCGCGGCTTCGCTCGGCGCCTCGCCGCTGCAACTGCAGCAGACGCTGTCGGCGTATCTGTTCGGCTTCGCCTTCATGAACCTGTTCCACGGCGCGCTGGCCGACAGCTACGGCCGCCGGCCGGTGATCCTCGGCGGTGTGGCCATGTTCACCGTCGCCTCGGTGGGCTGCGCGCTGGCGGCCACGCCGGCGCAGCTGATCGGCTTCCGTGCCCTGCAAGGGCTGGCCACCGGCGCCGGGGTGGTAGTCGTGCGGGCGGTGATCCGCGACATGTTCCCGCCCGCCGATGCGCAGCGCGTGATGTCGCAGGTGACGATCTTCTTCGGCGTGGCGCCGGCGATCGCGCCAATGGTCGGCGGCGTGCTGTTCGTGCAGTTCGGCTGGCGCTCGGTGTTCGCATTCCTGGCGCTGTTCGGCGCGGCGCTGTGGCTGGCCAACTTCCGCCTGCTGCCGGAGACGCTGCACGCCGCGGCGCGGCAGCCGTTCAACCTGCGCAACCTCATGCGCGGTTACGCGGCACTGCTGGGCAACCGGCGCTTCGTGCCGCTGGCGCTGGCCAGCGGCGTGCCCTTCAACGGCATGTTCCTGTACGTGCTGTCGACCCCGGCGTTCCTCGGCGAACTGCTCGGGCTGGCGCCGACGCAGTACTTCTGGTTCTTCGTCGTCAACATCGCCGGCATCATGAGCGGCGCCTGGGCCAGCGGCCGCCTGGCCGGCCGCATCGTGCCGCAGCAGCAGGTGCGCCGGGGCTACGCGATCATGGTCGCGGTGTCGCTCGTCAACGTCGCCGCCAACGCGGCGTTCGACGCGCACGCCGCCTGGGCGATGTGGCCGATCGCGATCTATTCCTTCGGCTGGGCGCTGATGACGCCGGTGGTCACGCTGATGCTGCTCGACGTCGTGCCGCAGCGGCGGGGGCTCGCCTCCTCGCTGCAGGCGGTGATCGGCAGCGTCGCCAATGGCATCGTTGCCGGCGCCCTGGCGCCGCTGGTCATGCACTCGGCGCTGCTGCTGGCGCTGGCCTCGGCGGGCCTGATGGCCATCGGGCTGGCCGCCTGGCTGCTGCCCGGCACGCGGCCGCGCTGAGGGCTATTCGCCGTAGATGTCGCGAAACGAGGTGTAGACGGTCAGCACCAGCAGCGGCAGCAGGAGGATCCAGCCGAGGCCGAACGGGATCGAGGCCACCGTGGCGGCGACGAGGTAGAGCACGCCGTAGACCAGCAGCGGCAGGATGTTCTTCAGGCAGGCGCTGAAGCTCGACTTCAGCGCCTGCACCGGCGCCACGCCGCGCAGCGCGACCAGGGCCGGCGCGAACCAGAACGCCATCGCCACCGGCACCAGCAGCGCCAGCACGACGGCGAGCGCCAGCAGGCCGGTGGCGAGCGCCGCCAGCACCGCGCCGGGACGCTCCGCCACACCGCCGGCCACGGCGCCGAGAAAGGCGCCGAAGCCAAGCAACGCGGCGATCGCGCCCAGGGCGATGCTGACGAGCAGCAGCAGCGCGCCGAGAACCAGCAGCGGCCCGAGCCGGTCGCGGAAGCCGGCGAAGAGGTCGCCGATCTCCAGCGCACCGCCGCCGTCGACCTTGCGCGCGGCGAGCATCAAGCTGCCGGCGAAGACTGGCGTGGCCAGTGACGCCGCCAGGCCACCGAGCACCGGAATCCAGCCGATCCCGACGTAGATCACGAGCAGTGCCAGCAGCAGCACGATCCACATCAGCGCGGCGCGGGTGAACAGCGGCCAGGCCTCGGTCCACCACGCCAGCGCGCGGCCGGCCTCGACCGAGCGCGGCATCGGCGCGGCGGCGGCGGCGTTCAGGGTTGCCACGGCTTTCCGCTCAGTGCCCCAGGATCTTCGACAGGAAGTCCTTGGTGCGGTCGCTCTTCGGGTTGCTGAAGAACTCGTGCGGGCTGTTCTCCTCGACGATCTGGCCGTGGTCCATGAAGATCACCCGGTCGGCCACCGCCTTGGCGAAGCCCATCTCGTGCGTGACCACCAGCATGGTGATGCCCTGGCCCGCCAGTTCGATCATCACGTCGAGCACCTCCTTGATCATCTCCGGGTCGAGCGCGGAGGTCGGCTCGTCGAACAGCATGATCTTCGGCTTCAGGCACAGCGCGCGGGCGATCGCCACCCGCTGCTGCTGCCCGCCCGAAAGCTGCAGCGGGTACTTGTGCGCCTGCTCGGCGATGCGCACGCGCGCCAGCTGCTGCATCGCCCGCTCCTCGGCGTCTCTTTTGGGCATCTTGCCCACCCACATCGGCGCCAGCGTCAGGTTCTCCAGCACAGTCAGGTGCGGAAAGAGGTTGAACTGCTGGAACACCATGCCGACCTCGCGGCGGATCTTCTCGATGACCTTGACGTCGTCGGTCAGCTCGATGCCGTCGACGCGGATGGTGCCCTCTTGGTGCTCCTCGAGCCGGTTGATGCAGCGGATCAGGGTCGACTTGCCCGAGCCGGACGGGCCGCAGATGACGATCCGCTCCCCGGTCCGGACCTTCAGGTCGATGTCGCGCAGCACGTGGAAGTTGTTCCCGTACCACTTGTTGACCTTGATGAACTCGATGATGTGCTCGGGCATCGGTTGGCCTTACCGGGTCTTGCTCACCGCCAGCCGCTTCTCGATCCACAGGCTGTAGCGGGACATGGCGAAGCAGAAGGCGAAGTAGATCGCGGTGATGAACAGATACCCTTCGATCTTGAACGGCCGCCAGTCGGCGTCGGAGTTCAGCGCCAGCGTCATCGCGCCGGTCAGTTCGTACAGCGACACGATGGTCACCAGCGAGGTGTCCTTGAAGATGGCGATGAAGCTGTTCATGATCCCCGGCACCACGATGGCGAGCGCCTGCGGCAGCACGATCTTGCGCTGCATCTGCCAGTAGGTCAGGCCGAGCGACGCCGCCGCCTCGTACTGGCCCTTGGGCACCGCCTGCAGGCCGCCGCGCACGATCTCGGCCAGATAGGCGGCCGAGAACAGCGTGATCCCCACCAGCACCCGCAGCAGCACGTCGATGGTCACGCCCTGCGGCAGGAACAGCGGGAACATGAAGCTCGCCATGAACAGCACCGAAATCAGCGGCACGCCGCGGATCAGCTCCACGTAAAGGATGCAGATGGTGCGGATCGCCGGCATCTCCGAGCGGCGACCCAGCGCGACGAAGATCGACAGCGGAAAGGCCAGCACGATGCCGAGCGTGGCCAGCATCATCGTCAGGGGCAGGCCGCCCCACAGGTCGGTGGACACCGGCGTCAGGCCGAACCAGCCGCCGCCCATCAGGACGAAGAACGCGGCCAGCACCACCACCCACAGCAGGCCAAGCCAGGGCCGCCAGAACAGCCGCACGCAACTGGCCACCAGCAGGCCCGTCATCAACAAGGTGGCCACCAGCGGCCGCCACTGCTCGCCGAACGGATAGCGGCCGAAGATGATCAGCCGGTACTTCTCGGCGATCACGCCCCAGCACGCGCCCACGCCCCGCGCCTGCTGGCAGACGTCGGCGCTCGGCTCGAACACCGCCCGCAGCAGCGACCAGTTCAGGATGCCCGGCAGCCAGTAGACGATCAGGCCGCCGAGCAGGACCGTGGTCACCGCGCTCTTCCAGTCGCCGAAGAGGTTGCGCCGGATCCAGGGCACGAAGCCCTCGGTCCGCACCGGCGCCGGCCGCGGCGGGATCGGCTGGAAGACGGCGCTCACCGGTGGGCTCCGCGCGCCGGGCGCGAAGCAGCGTCCCGCGCTGCGGGCTTGGGCGTCAGCCCGGCGGGGCGGCGGCAGCGAAAGACGGCAAGGCAGCGCATCACCGCTCCTTGATCGCGGCGCGCTTGTTGTACCAGTTCATGAACGCCGAGGTCGATAGCGACGTCGTGAGATAAACGGCCATGATGATCGCGATGCACTCGACCGCACGCCCCGACTGGTTGATCGCCGTATTGGCGATCGACACCACGTCCGGGTAGCCGATCGCAACCGCCAGCGACGAGTTCTTGGTGAGGTTCAGGTACTGGCTGGTCATCGGCGGGATGATCACGCGCAGCGCCTGCGGCAGGATCACCAGCCGCATGCTCTGGCCGCGCGTCAGCCCGAGGCTGGACGCCGCCTCGACCTGCCCGTGCGAGACGGAGCCGATGCCGGCGCGCACGACCTCGGCGATGAAGGCCGCCGTGTAGATCACCAGGCCGAAGAGCACGGCCAGGAACTCGGGCGTGGCGGTGGCGCCGCCGCTGACGATGAAGCCGTCGATCTGCGGCACGCTCCAGTCGGTGGGCGCGCCGCCAACGATCCAGCCGAGCACGGCCAGGCCGAAGACGATCGCCACCGGCACCCAGAACATGCTGCGGGCGCGGCCGGTCAGCTCGAACTGCCGCTGCGCCCAGCGGCGGTAGACCCACGCGATCAGCAGCCCCGCCAGCGCGAAGGCGCCGGCCAGCGCCTGCCCCAGCCCCCACACCGGCACCGGGAACTTGAAGCCGTTGTTGCTGAGGTAGATGAGCCCGCCGAGCGAGATCGCCTCCGACAGCGGCGGCAGCCAATCGGTCAGCAGCAGGTACCACATCAGCAGCTGCAGTAGCACCGGTACGTTGCGGAACAGCTCGACGTAGCCGTAGCACAGGCCGCGCACGATCGCATTGCGCGAGAAGCGGCCGATGCCGAGCAGCGTGCCGAGCACCGTGGCCAGCACGACACCGATCAGCGCCACGCGGATGGTATTCAGGATGCCGACGAGGAAAGCCTTCCAGTACGGGTCGAGCGCGTCGAACGAGATGAG
>CALGWX010000053.1 GCA_937936215.1 uncultured Burkholderiaceae bacterium
TGCCTGATCGACCGCGCACAGCACCGGCTGCTGTTCGAGCAGGCATTTCACATCTTCTGGAAGGACCCAGACCTGCTCGGCCAGATGCTGCGGCTGCTGCTGCCGCAGGTCAGCGCCAAGAAGGGCGGCGCGCCGCCACCGCCGCCGGAGAACCGCCGCCTGGGCGAGGCGCTGGCGCCCCGGGTGGAGCAACCACCGCAACCCCAAGCTGCGGAGCGCCTCGACATCGACGCGCAGCTTTCCTGGACCGACCGCGAGCAGCTGCGCAAGGCCGACTTCGACACCATGAGCACGGCCGAGTGGGCGGCGGCCAAGCGCATGCTTGCCGCGCTGGCGCCGTTTTTCGAGCGGCTGCCGACGCGCCGGCATGCTCCCAGCCTTCGTGGCAGCCGGCTCGACCTGCGCGCGGCGCTGCGCGAAGCGGCGCGGCATGGCGGCGATCTCGCCGTGCTGCCGCGCCAGCAGCGGCGTACGCGCACCGAGCGGCTGGTGGCGATCGTCGACATCTCCGGCTCGATGAGCCGTTATTCGCGCATGTTCCTGCACTTCCTGCACGCGCTGGCCGGCGGGCCGCGGGCGGCGGACTACCGGATCGAGGCGTTCGTCTTCGGCACGCGGCTCACCCACATCACGCGGCAGTTGCGCCACCGCGATCCCGACGAGGCGGTGGCCGAGGTGGTGCGGGCGGTGGCCGACTGGTCCGGCGGCACGCGCATCGCCGCCTGTCTGCACGAGTTCAACCGCCACTGGGCGCGGCGCGTGCTGGCGGGCGGCCCGACGGTGCTGCTGGTCACCGACGGGCTGGAGCACGCGGCGATCGACGAGCTCGGGCGCGAGGCGGAGCGGCTGGCCAAGTCGTGCCGGCGGCTGGTGTGGCTCAACCCGCTGCTGCGCTACGAGGGCTTCGAGCCCAAGGCGCGCGGCGTGCGGGCGCTGCTGGCGCACGCGTCGCTGTGCCTGCCGGTGCACAACATCGACAGCCTGGAGCGGCTGGCGGCCACGCTGGCGGGCAGCGGCCGGGCGCAGAGGGAGATGAGAACGTGGAACTGAAAGGAGAGCGGCTGCTTCCCGCCGACCGCGCCACCGCGTGGGCGCTGCTGAACGACACCGAGGTGCTGCGGCAGTGCGTGCCGGGTTGCGCGAGTATCACCGCCACCGGCGAGAACCAGTTCGAGGTGCTGATGACGGCGGCGGTCGGCCCGGTGAAGGCCAAGTTCAAGGGCAAGCTGATGCTGGCCGACATCGACGCGCCGAACGCCTACACGATGAAGTTCGACGCCTCCGGCGGGCCGACTGGCTTTGCCCGTGGCGAGGCGCGCGTGACGCTGGCCGAGATCGAGCCGCGGCAGACGAAGCTGGTTTATGTGGCCAACGCGCAGGTCGGCGGCAAGCTGGCGCAGGTGGGCTCGCGGCTCATCGACGCCGCCGCCGGGGCCACCGCCGACAAGTTCTTCGAGGCCTTCAGCGCCCAGCTTGCCGCGCGCGTGGCACCGGCCGCGGAGGCCACCGTGGCGCCACCCGCGCCGCCGGCGAAGATCGGCTTCTGGAGCCTGCTGGTTGCGTTCCTGAAGCGGCTGTTCGGGCGCGGCTGAAAGCCAGTCGCACCGTTTTCCGTGCCCCAGCGGCGGTCGACGCCAGCCGACGGCGGCGGCGCTCGCGGCGGGCATAGCGGCCAACACCGGGCAGCGGTCGGCACCGACCGACGGCCGCTCCGCACGAGGCGGGCGCGGCTGCCGCGCGCGGTGCTCCGCCAGCTATGCACGGCGCAGTGCAGTTCGGAGACGCCGGGCTGGAAGTTGGGCAGGGTGAACACCAGCGTATGGATGCGGGCCGCGGTGAAGAAGGTCGAGTCGTCGCTCTTCTCCAGCGCCGGGGTGTTGAGGTAGTTCATGAACTCTTGGAGTTCGGTTTGATACGAGCTTGTAACTTTTGAACTAGTTCCGACCTGTCTTCCCGTGGCGATGCGCTCAATGATTGGGGGTCTTGGGCCACTACTACTCCAGAACAAGTACTTCTCCCCCTTCCCCCAGAAGCAGTTCTCCAGCATGCGTTCAAAGTTGCTTTTTGCGCTGAGGATCACCGTGACGCTACCAATGGCGACCAGGAACAGGGCGGCGACGGTGCCGGCGACGACTCCGGGGCCGGTCGTCAGACTGCCGAAGAAGATAGCTGTGGCGTAGCCGAACAGCATGGTGGAGCCGACGCCGATCATCGTGTAACCGGCTACTGCGGGGCGGTTGTTGTCGCGCCAGGCGTCGATGCCCTGGACGACGGCGTCAAGTGTGGCAGCGAGGTTAGCCACCGCCACCAGGCTGCTCACCAGGCGTCCGGCAAGCAGGCGGCCAAGTTTGGAGGCGTGGTTTTCCAGCCGTGGGGCGAGCGCTTGGGCGAGGGCTGCGCTCTGGCGGCTGAGCACGAAGCTGCCGGCGGCACTGGTGCTACGCGCGACCGAGAGGGTATCGACGGTCAGCGCGGAGAGTGCGCTGACCAGTTGCAGGGCGCCGGAAAGGCGACTGCCGCGGGTGATGGGGTCGGCTTCTTCGAAGCGGCTCTGGTTGAGCACGCTGGTGATGGTGTTCACATTGAAGAAGGCGGACAGGCCGCCGAGGGAGCCTTCGAGCATGATGCCCACGCGCTGCGCGCCATTGCCGAAGTCGGCGAGGTGGTAACGGGCCCCGATGACGCGGGTGACTTTTACCTCGGCGAGTGTCCAGAGCTGCGGCAGGTTGTCGCTGCGCACACGCTCGCCCCAGTCGAAGAGGCGGGTGAAGCCCTGCAGGCTGCGTTCGGCAACCACGGCGGCGACGCCCTGCCCACCAGGGGATAGGGGGTAGCTGCGGACATTGTGACGCAGGCTGCTGGCGAGCACGCGGGCGAGTGCGTCGTGGCTGAGGCGCACGCCGCCACCCGGTTTGATCTCCAGTCCGAAGACGCGCAGCAGGGCGGGGATGAAATCGTCGACGATGTACTGCACGGAGTTGGCGGTGAGGCGATTGGCGGCGCGCATGCCGAGGCGCCCGCTGTAGGCTGCCCAGGCGCAGGCATCCCCCCACAGAGGGCCGAGCTGGCGCAGCAGGTCGTCGGCGGCCTCGATCGCTGCCGCCGACCACTGGA
>CALGWX010000054.1 GCA_937936215.1 uncultured Burkholderiaceae bacterium
TGGCGCACGCTGCGCACGACCAACCCCATCGAGAACCTGAACGGCTCGGTGGCGCACTACTGCCGCAACGTCAAGCGCTGGGGCGACGGCCAGATGGTGCTGCGCTGGGTGGCCAGCGCGCTCAGCGACGCGGCCACGCGATTGCGCAAGCTGCGCGGCGGCGGCCAGATGCGCACCCTCCTCAAGGCCCTGGATGCCCGTCGTCCGGCAAGCGACGACGGCACCGTCCTCAATGCCGTGTAGTATGTTCACCGAGGGGCCGTCACCGGTCACGGTTCAACAGCGAACGGGACAACGCCACGACCCGATGACGAAGGAGAAAACATGAGCAGACTTTCGCTTCACGCCCTGGCGACGGCAGGCCTGGCCGGCCTGTTGGTCGGCTGCCAGACGCTGCCACCGACCTCGCCCGAAGCGGTGGGCGAGCTCCGCAAGGGGTCCGGCTTCCTGAACGGCTATGTCGATCCGAAGCAGCTGCCCGACAGCTTGGCGCTGCTGCCGGCGCCGCCGGCGGCGGGGTCGGCGCAGCAGGCCGCCGACGTGGACACCTTCAGGCGCACGCGCGCCCTGCGCGACACGCCGCGCTGGGCGCTCGCCGCGAAGGACGCGAACCTGACGTTCCCGGCTGCGGCCGCCACCTTTGAGTGCGCGCTGCAGGTACCGATCACGCCGGAAGCCACGCCGCACCTGAACATGCTGCTGCGGCGCACGATGGCCGATGCCGGCCTGGCCACCTATCGGGCCAAGGACAAGTATCAGCGCACGCGGCCCTTCGTCGTCGAGAAGCAGGGCACCTGCTCACCGGCCGAGGAGGCCGAGCTGGTCAACGATGGCTCCTACCCGTCGGGCCACACCGCCATCGGCTGGGCATGGGCGCTGGTGCTGGCGCAGGCCGCGCCGCAGCGCATGGACGCGGTGCTGCAGCGCGGCTACGCCTTTGGCCAGAGCCGCGTGATCTGCGGTGTGCATTGGCAAAGCGATGTCGACGCCGGCCGCGTAATAGGCGCGGCCGCGGTGGCGCGGCTGCAGAGCGACGCCACCTTCCGCGCCCAGCTGGCGCTGGCGCGCGAGGAGATCGCGCAGGCCCAGGCCAGGGGCCTGAAGCCGACGTCCGATTGCGCTGCGGAGGCTGCGGCGCTGAAACCTTAGCTGTCCCTGAACGCTTGCCCGCCGAGCGGCCCGAAGGCGCCAGGTGAGCCCGGCGGGGTGTATCCGCCGGCGCGCACCCCGGCCAGCCGGCTTTCGGCCGGCCTGCCTGCGAAGGAACGCCGGAATCTCAATCTCGTCCATGCCGTTGCTCGACAGCGCTTCCACCTTGGCGATGGCGCTTTGCGCGCGGTGCGCCACACGCTCGGCGTGCACAGCCCGCTGTAGTGTTGCGGTGGCGTGGCCGTAGCACCCACCTGAAGCAGGTGGCTCAGGATCGGCAGATCGTCGGCGCCGGTGCGCATCGTCGGCTGTTTGGGTACCCATTTGGTGGACGCCACGATCCGGCACGAGGCGTTACGGGAATGGACGCCCCATTTCTCGGCCGCTGCCGCTGCTGCTGCGGCGCAAGATTCCGATCGGGCGCTGTTGCCCGACTCGGCATAGGCGGCTGGACATGACAATCGCCGCCTTCGGTCTGGACCTGGCGAAGAACGTGTTTCAAGTGCACGGCGTCGACGAACGCGCAGTGGCCGCGCTGCGCGAACCGATGCGGCGCGATCGGGTCGCCGAGTTCTTCGCGCGTCATTAGCCGTGCCTGATCCAACTGGGTCGCGGCTGCCGGTGTCAAGCCGAGCGGCGCGAAGCCTGCAGCGGCGAGCCTGAGCAGCGCCGAGCGCGAGGAACTAACGCGGTTGCGCCGCGAGAACCGCCGGCTGCAGATGGAGCGCGACCTCCTGGCAAAGGGTGACGAGGATCAGTGAACAGTCTAGTGGACTGTTCGCCCGAGGAACGCCTGGTTCGCCGCCAAGAGCGACAAGACGTTTGCGCCGTCTACGAGCTCATGAACGCGAACCAGGCTGGCTTTCCTGTGCGCACCCTGTGCCGCGTGCCGGACGTTTCGCCCCGCGGCTTCTACGACTGGCTTGGGCGCGCGCCGTCGCAGCACGCGTTGGACGATGCGGTGCTGCGCGAGCGCATTCGCACCATCCCTGCCGAGTTCGACGGCACGTATGGCGCGCCGCGCATCCACGCCGAGCTCGCCGTGCAAGGCCTGCGCGTGGGGCGCAAGTGCGTCGCGCGGCTGATGCGCCAAGGCGCCATCGCCGGCGTCAGTCGTCGCCGCGGCTTCGTCGTGACGACGCAGCGCGACGAGCGGCAGCGCCGCGCGCCGGACCTCGTGCAGCGCGAGTTCACCGCCTGCGGCCCGAACCGGCTGTGGGTGGCCGACATCACCTACGTGCCCACGTGGGCCGGGCTCATCGATCTGGCCGTCGTGCTGGACGCCTGGAGCCGGCGGGTGGTGGGCTGGTGCATCGGCGAGACGCTGCATGCCGATCTGGTGCTGGCGGTGCTGAACATGGCGCTGGAGCAACGCCAGGCACACGGCGTCATCCACCACAGCGACCAGGGCAGCCAGTACACGAGCCTGGAGTTCGGGCGGCGCTGCCAGCAGATGGGCGCGCGCCCCTCGATGGGCAGCGTGGGCGATGCGTACGGCAACGCGATGGCCGTGAGCTTCTTCGCCAGCCTCGAGTGTGAACTGCTGAGCCGGCGCAGCTTTAAGAGCAAGGCGCCAGGCGCGCATGGCGCTGTTCGCCTACATCGCGGGTTGGTACAACCCGCGCCGACGGCACTCGGCGCTGGGCTACCGCTCGCCGGCGCAGTTCGAACGCCGACATCACGAAAACGCCCGTATGCCGCCGCCCCGCGTCAACACGGGTTACCCACTGTCGGCGCTCGCTTCGCAAGCGCCGCGCCGCCGGTGGATCACCCTGCCGACGAGGTCATTGCAACCCCAACTTCGGCTTGAGAATCAAGCCAATAACCGTCCGTAAAAGCTGGGCAAGTCCAACCATCCTTCACTAACCCGACCGCCCCCTCAAGATGACTTGGCCGGACGCATTCCGCGGGCGTGCACCGCGGCACCCCCTCGAGCCGCGCGGCTGGCGATCTGCGCCGTGCCGCGCCGGCGTCGTCGAGCGGTAGCGCTGGCTCCGCGCCGGACTGCCGCGCGCCACGCGCACGGCGCCCAGCCCGCCGCCGTTGCGGCCAAAAGATTGCACCGTAAATCGCCCGGATATCGGGCATTTGGCGTAACAAGCAGCCGCTAGCTTCACACGGTCCACGGCGCCGTGGCGCCGCAGTCGCACGCCCTCTCCGTAAACGGAACGATGCCGAACTCGCAAGACCTGCTCTGGATCGTGCTGTGCGCGGCGCTCGTGTTCGTCATGCAG
>CALGWX010000055.1 GCA_937936215.1 uncultured Burkholderiaceae bacterium
CGCGGCGCGGCCGTTCACGGCCGACGTGGCGCTGCTGCGGCCGTGGCTGGCGGTGCCGCGCGCCGAGATCGAGCACTACATCGCGCGGCGCGAACTGGAGTACGTCGAGGACCCGAGCAACAGCGAACCGCGCCTGCTGCGCAGCGCGCTGCGCACGAAGGTGCTGCCGCTGCTGAAGGCGTTGCGGCCCGGATTTCAGCGCGGCGCGGCGCGCTCGATCGAGCTGCTTACGGAGTCGGCGCAGGCGCTGCGCGAACTGGCGGCGATCGATCTCGCCGCCTGCACCGAGGCCGCGCCCGAGGGCATGCTGCGGCTGGACCGGCTGTCGTCGCTGCCGCCGGGGCGGCAGGCGGTGGCGGTGCGCGCCTGGCTGGGTTCTCAGGGCGTGGAGCCGCCGTCGCGGGCGCGTCTGGCGCAGGTGCTGGCGCAGGCGCTCGGTGGCCGCGCCGATGCGCGGATGAAGGTGCGCGTCGGCGACCGCGAGGTGCGCCGGCATCGCGGCCTGCTGCTGCTGTGGAGCGCGCAGGTGGAGCACCCGGGTGAGGTGACCGTGCAGTGGCAGGGGCAGGACGAGATCGCGGTGCCGGCCTGGCGCGGCGTGCTGCGCTTCGAGCGCACGGCCGGCGAGGGGTTCGAGCCGCAATGGCTGGCTGCCGCGCCGCTGCAGCTGCGCGGCCGCACCGGCGGCGAGCGCTTCAAGCCGCACGCGCTGCGGCCGTCGAAGCGGCTGAAGCACCTGTTCCAGGAAGCCGGCGTGCCGGAGTTCGAGCGCGCTCTGCTGCCGCTGGTGTGGCGCGACGGGCGGCTGATCTTCGTCGCCGGCCTCGGCGCCGACGCGCGCCTGGTCGATGCCGACGGCGAGCGCATCCGCCTGACCTGGCATCGCGACGAGGGCCTGATCGCCGCGCCGTGACGCGCACTCAGGCTGGCCACGCGTTCGGCACGGAGTGGAAGCGACGCACGCTCGGCCCTGGGCGCGAGGGCCAGCAGGCCGCCTCCCTATAATCCGCGCGTTTTTTCACGAATCACCGCGCAGGGGGCGGCGGCCGTTCATGGCACTGATCGTTCACAAATACGGCGGCACGTCGGTCGGCAACGTCGAGCGGATCAAGAACGTCGCCCGCCGGCTGGCCAAGTGGCACCGCGCCGGGCACCAGCTGGTGGTGGTGGTCTCGGCGATGAGCGGTGAGACCAACCGCCTGATCGCGCTGGCCAAGGAAATCCAGGCCAGCCCCGACCCGCGCGAGCTCGACGTCGTGGCCTCCACCGGCGAGCAGGTGACGATCGGCCTGCTGGCGATGGCGCTGAAGGAACTGGGCCTGAAGGCCAAGAGCTACACCGGCTGGCAGGTGCACGTGCTGACGGACAGCGCGTTCACCAAGGCCCGCATCATCGAGATTGACGAGAAGAAGATCCGCGCCGACCTGGCCGAGGGGACGATCGTCGTGGTGGCGGGCTTCCAGGGCGCCGACGAGTTCGGCAACGTCACCACGCTCGGCCGCGGCGGCTCGGACACCTCGGCGGTCGCGCTCGCGGCGGCACTGAAGGCCGACGAGTGCCTGATCTACACCGACGTCGACGGCGTCTACACCACCGACCCGCGCATCGTTCCCGAGGCGCGGCGGCTTTCGACCATCACTTTCGAGGAGATGCTGGAGATGGCCAGCCTCGGCTCGAAGGTGCTGCAGATCCGCTCGGTGGAGTTCGCCGGCAAGTACAAGGTCAAGCTGCGCGTGCTGTCCAGCCTGACGGACGCCGACATGCCGCTGGAGGAAGAGGCCCGCTCCGGCACCCTGATCACGTACGAGGAAGACAAGCTCATGGAAAAGGCCGTCATCTCCGGCATCGCCTTCACGCGCGACGAGGCCAAGATCACGCTGACCCGCGTGCCCGACCGCCCCGGCATCGCCTACCAGATCCTCGGCGCGATCGCGGACGCCAACATCGACGTCGACATGATCGTGCAGAACATCAGCGTCGACGGGATGACGGACTTCTCCTTCACCGTCCAGCGCAGCGAGTACGCCAAGGCGATGGAGGTGCTGAACACCAAGGTCAAGGACCACATCGGCGCCGAGCGGATCATCGGCGACCCGAAGATCTGCAAGGTCTCGGTGGTCGGCATCGGCATGCGCTCGCACGTGGGCATCGCCAGCCAGATGTTCCGGGCGCTGGCCGAGGAGGGCATCAACATCCAGATGATCACCACCAGCGAGATCAAGATCTCGGTCGTGATCGACGACAAGTACCTCGAGCTCGCCGTGCGCGTGCTGCACAAGGCCTTCGGGCTGGATCAGGCGCCCGCCTGAGGCGGGGCCGCGGGCGGGGCGGGGTAAACTGCGGCCGCTCGTGGCGAAGGAATCCGGAGACGTGGCCGAGAGGTCGAAGGCACTCCCCTGCTAAGGGAGCATACGCGCTAAAACGCGTATCGACGGTTCGAATCCGTCCGTCTCCGCCACCACTACCCGATGCGGCGGCAACCGCGGCGCTTGTCGCGAGGCGCCGGGGCTGCGCAGTCTCAGGTTCTCCGATTTCAGGTCGAGCCGCGGGCAGTTCGCCGGCTCACCCCACTGAAACGCGCGGCCCCGCCGCCGCGCCTGAAGGCCCACGCCCACGTTCGCGTGCTCCCCCGATTCCCCGCCTTGGGGTAGCGTCGCGGCTCTGCGGTCGCCGTTGCCCGCATCGACCACCGGAGCTCGACCATGCCGACGCAGGGCTTTGTCGCCGCGCTTCCTTTCGTGTTGCGCTGGGAGGGTGGTTTCATCGACCACCCCGCCGACCCGGGCGGCCGCACCAACAAGGGCGTCACCCAGTGCACCTACGACCAGTGGCGCCTGCGGCAGGGCCTGGCGCCGCGTGACGTCAAGCTGATCGAGGACGCTGAGGTCGAGCGGATCTACGAATCCGGCTACTGGTTTCCGCCCCGCTGCGACCTGCTGGCGCGAAGCCTCGACCTCGTGCAGTTCGACACCGCGGTAAACATGGGCCCGGGGCGTGCGGTGCGGATGCTGCAGGCGGCGGTCGGCGCCGGGGTCGACGGCGACTTCGGCCCGGAGACGCAGCGCAGGGTGGCCGCCAGCGACGTCGGTGCCACGATCGTCAATTACTGCAGCGCGCGCGAGGCGTACTACCGCGGCCTGGTGCAACGTCGGCCGGAACTCGGCGTGTTTCTCAAAGGTTGGCTGAACCGCCTGAACGCGCTGCGGCGCGAGGTCGGCCTGCCCGGCTACGAGTCGGCGCGCGACCTGGACCTCGGCGAGGCCGGCTACGTCGCCCGCATCCCCGACGTCGGCATCGCCCCGAGCTACGACTTCTGACCCCGCCGCGGGAGGCTCCCCATGGCGCATGTGACCTTCATCCACGGCATCGCCAACAAGCCGCCGGAGGCGGACCTGCTGCGCATCTGGCGCGAGGCGCTGGCCAACGCCGCCGACCCGCTGCCGCTCGGCGACTACGGCGTGACCAGTTCGCTCGTCTACTGGGCCGACCTGCTGTACGAAAAGCCCGATCCCGACATCGCCGCGCACGAAGGGGTGCTGGAGAACACGCCCGCGGCAGTCGACGGCGGCGGCAACGCGGCGCCGCCGGTGCCGCGCAACGAGCGCGAGCAGGCCTTCCTCGACGCCCTGCGCGGCCACCTCACCGCCCTGAGCGACGCCGAGATCGACGCTGGGGCGCCGCCGGTGCCGGCCAACCCGCAGGGGGCGCTGGAGCGCGTGCCGCTGCCGTGGGCCCTCAAGAAGCCGATCATGAACGCGCTGCTGCGCGACGTGCATCACTACCTGTTTGACGTCGAGTTCGCGCCGCCGGGCAAGACGCCGGTGCGCATCCAGCAGACGATCCGCCGCCGCTTCGTCGAGAAACTCGCCGCCCCAACGGTCACCCGGCCGCATATCGTGGTGTCGCACAGCATGGGCACGGTGATCGCGTACGACTGCCTCAAGCGCGTGCCCGCTTGCCCGTTGGTCGATGGCCTGATCACCCTGGGCAGCCCGCTCGGGCTGGACGAGATCCAGGACCAGTTGCAGCCGGAGTGGAGCCGCGACAACGGCTTTCCGCGCGAGCGCGTGGCCGATGGCTGGACCAACGTGTTCGATCGCCTCGACCCCGTGTGCGGCTTCGACCCCGAGTTTGCCAACGACTACCGCGAGCGCGGCGCCGAGGTCGTGCGCGACATCGCGGTGAGCAACGACGGCGCCTGGCGCCACTCGGTCACCAAGTACCTGCGCCAGGCCGCGGTCACCGGTGCGCTGCGGCGCATGCTCGTCCTGTAGCGCTGATGACGCAGGCCGAGGGCGTCGACGCCGTCCGCGAGCGGGCACAGCAGACGCTGCAAGCGCTGCGCGGCCTTGGCAGCGAAGCCGAGATCGCCGCCGCTAAGGCGCTCGTCCTGCAACTGCGCAACCAGCGCGACTACGCGCTGATGGCGGAGTTGGCGGAGGCGGTGGCCCGCCGCGATCCCGACAGCGCCACCAACCGCCGCCTGCACGCCCAGTGCCTGATCGAAACTGGCCAGGTCACGCCGGCGATCGAGCTGCTGCGTTCGCTCACGCGGCGGCTGCCGAAGGCGCACCCGGAGTACGCCGAGGCCACCGGCCTGCTCGGGCGCGCGCACAAACAGATCTTCTTCGACGCCGGCGACAAGGCGAGCGCGAGCGCGCGCGAGGCGCTCAAGCGCGCCATCGAGGCCTATCGCGGCCCGTACGAGCGCGACCCGGCCGCCCACACCTGGCACGGCGTCAACCTGGTGGCGCTGCTAACGCGGGCGCGGATGCTCGGCATGCGCGTGGCGCCGGACCTCGATCCGCAGGCGATCGCCGCCCGGGTGGTCGCGGCGCTGCAGGCCATGCCGGAGGACAAGCGCGACGGCTGGTTCCTGCCGATGCTGGCCGAGGCCTCGCTCGGCCTGCGCGACTGGACCGTGATCGACGAGAACGTCCGCCGCTACGTCGCGTCGCCCAACGCCAAGGCGTTCCATATCGCGAGCACCCTGCGCCAGTTCACGCAGGTGTGGGACCTGGAGAACCGCGACGACCGCGGCCGCGCGCTGGTGGACCTGCTGCGGGCGCGGCTGCTGCGGTTGGAGCAGGGCGAGGTGCGGCTGTCTGCCGAGGAGCTGCAGCGCCTCCGCGCCCAGACGGCCACCGAGGCGGGCCGCCCGGAGGCCATCCTCGGAACCTACGGCGCGCAGACCTACCAGTGGTGGCGCACCGGCATCGAGCGCGCCGCCTCGGTCGCCGCCATCAAGCGCCGGCTCGGTAACCGGACGGGCACCGGCTTCCTCGTGCGCGCCGGCGACCTGGGCCGCGAGCCGGCCGAGGAACTGCTGCTGCTGACCAACTTCCACGTCGTCAACAAAACCGGCGTTCACAATGGCCTGCGGCCGGAAGAGGCCGAGGTGGTGTTCGAGGCGGTCGACGCCGGCCGCGCCTATGGCGTGGCACAGATCGTGTGGAGCTCGCCGGTCGACCGGCACGACGCCGCGCTGTTGCGGCTGGACGGCCCGATCGCCGGCATCGAGCCGCTGCCGATCGCAGCGGCGCTGCCCGCCGTCGAAGAGGGCGCGCAGGTGTACCTGATTGGCCATCCGGGTGGCCGCGATCTCGCCTTCTCGTTCCAGGACAACGAGCTGCTCGACCACGAGGGGCCGCCGCTGGGCAAGCCGCAGATCCCCGGCGTGGTGCGGCTGCACTACCGCGCGCCCACCGAGGGCGGCAGTTCCGGCAGCCCGGTGTTCAATGCCCGGCTGTGGCAGGTGATCGGCCTGCACCACCTGGGCGGCAAGCTCGGCGTGCGCAGGCTCAACGGCAAGGAGGGCACGTACGGTGCCAACGAGGGCATTGCGCTGCACTCCATCGTCGCGGCGATAAAGACGAGCCGCGCTTCCACGGACGGCTGACGCCCTGGAAGTCGGCGACCCCGACATCTGCTCTCGCGCCGGGCTCCTTGCGGTTTACGGTGACGCCGCCTCGCTGGCTCGATCACAACTCCAGGCGGCCGAGTCGCCACTTCGTTGCGTTCGCTGTCAGGGGCGAGGCTCAGCCAGCGGGGCGCTGCGGACGACCGGTCGAACGATAAAGCGCTAGCTTCTCGCGAAGTAGCGTTCGGAGCTCTTCGCCGGACGCGTAGGCGTGCACTCGCAGCTTCTCAATGTGCCTCGGCCTGAGGTCGGGGCTTCCGGTCCGCTGTACGGAGATGACGGGGCGACCGATCGCATGTGCCATGCCGAGCTCGATCATCACGTTAAGATTTCCGCCGGTGAGATCGACAAGTAAGGCCTGCGCCTGGCAAAGATCTTCCCAGATCGCGTGGATGATGCGGCCTTCCTCGGCCTCATCGCCGCGGCGGTAGCGGAAGCCCGCTTCTTTGCAGGCCGCGCGGGCGCTATCGCGGGCTTCATTGGCCCATGCCGGGCCGAAGGGCATCACGTGAAAACAGCGTGGAATGTTCAGGTCCGGATAAGCCGCTGGCCATGCTGGCCGCAGGATCCGCCACGTTTTCGGCTCCAGGTCGCGCACGATCTGCTCGGCGCAAGCCAGAAAGCCGGCGGGATCCCTGACGATCGCCGGATCAAGCCAGCCCAGCCTTTCGAACACTGTGCGCTTCGGGTGGCCGACCGTCAGCTGATCCAGGAAGGCGACCGAAGCCGCAAGCGACGACGAGTTCCCGCCGCGCTGGGGCACGTAAAAGGCCTCGTCAATGGCCTGCAGAAGCACGTCCAGGTCCTCGTCGGCGCCGCTCACGCCAACGACGTCGAGGTCAACGTCGAAAGGCATCCTTTCTCCTTGGTCAGCCACGACGACGACCGGTCGGCCGAGCGCGAAGGCGAGCCCAAGTTCATATGCGGCGGCGGTCAGCTGGCGGGCGCGCGCTGGTTGCGAGGTCGCCAATTCGGCGATCCGTCCGGCGCCGCGAAGGTCGAAGACCGCGACATGGCAACTGTTGAGCGAGCGCCAACGTTGCTGGGCGTGATTCTGTAGGCGCTGGTCGTTTGCCAGTCGCAAACCGCGCGGGGCGAGGGCGCGGTCAAGCCGCTCCTGCAAGTCAGTGGCACCCGCAAAGGCGATCACGTTGACCTGTGGGAGGAACTCCCCGCCTTCCCAAAGTGGCTGGGCGAGCATCGCATGCCGCGCCATCAGCAGTTCATGGCGTGCCCGAGCCGCTGGGCGTAGCACGTCGCTTTCCAGTTGCGCCAAGCCCGGGTCGTCATCGGCGGAGGCGACCCGCTGCTGGAAACTGGTGAGGTCACCGAGGATCGCGCCGATGGCGTTGGCTGTCGGCGTCGGCGGTGCTTCCATCGATTCGCGTCCGAGGGCGACCTTCATCTGTCCGGCGTACGCATCGATTTGGCGCGCGCGGAGACGCCCGCCGCAGGCGCGCTGCGCTACCGGGGTCCGACAGCAACGGTGCGGCGTCCGCCAGAAGGCTCTTGATCTGCTCGATGCCTTGTAATTGATCGGCGCCAGCTCCGCTTCCCGCCACAGCGCGTTCAAGGTGGTCCAGCAGGCGACGCAATCCTGCCTCGCGCTCGCTTCGGATCTCACCGGTGGCGAGCTGCTCGTCAAGCATCTGTCGCAGTCCTTGCAGTGCGCGCCGCACGCCGCCATCGTCGCCGCTGACCCCGCCAGGTTTCGCTTGCCTCCCCTCGGCTTCAGCGAGGGTCAGGCGATGCAGCCAACCGAAGTAGGCCGCGTAGCGCTCAAGTTCGCGCAGGCGTTGCAGCCAGCCGGGGTCGTGTTGTCCAGTCGCCAGTACCGCGTTGTTGTACGCGATCTGGTCTTCGACGAATCGCCCGGCCACGATCCGTGCTTCGTTGGTCTTGTGATCCTGGAGGTGCTCGTCGCAGTTCGCTTGCATGCGTTTCAGATTCGCCGCGAACCGGCTGAGGGCATCGTCGTCGAGGCTGGCGAGGTGGCGGGCGACCGCATGGTCTCGCTCCGCCTGGTCGAGGTTTGACCAGGCGTCGACGCGATTCAAATCCTCGTCGAAGTCACTGGCATCCGGCGCGTCGGTGGGTCGGGCCGGCGGCGCTGGCGCTTGCGCAAGCGCCGGGACCGGCGCCCCGTTCCCGCCCGCGCGCAGGTAGGCGAGGAACTCCTCGATGCGGTGGCGCGCACTGGCGTCGCGTTCGCGGCTGGCCAAGGTGGCCAGCGTAACGGCGAGGCCGGCGCGTGCGGTGCTCGACAGCGCCCGCACGTAACGTGCGAAGCGCTCAAGCCCTTCCTGCTGAGAAAGCTGCTTCAGCTCATTGATGACGCTGACCTGCTGCACATATGCGGCGCCCGCATCGAGAAGCTTTGATCCCAGCAGTTTCCAGAAAGCGTTGGCCATAGCCACCTCCCAGGATAGCCGCCGTCGCTGCCGAGCTGCACGTATCGCCTCTCGGCATCGTTGGCGGCGCTGCAGTAATCACCGATTGCCATAGCCACTCACCAAGGCCCAAGAACTGCCTCCATCGGCTCGAAAGCGGTTCCGCATGTCTACCTACAGGGTCCGCGTGTCGATCCACGCCACCCGCCCAGTGCGGCGCTTCACTTCGTTGTACATGTGCGCCGTGCCGCCTGGCCCATCGCCGCCGCCGCCGTTCCACAGGCAGAAGAAGCGCACCTTGTCCACTCCCCAGGCCAGCGCCGTATGCAGCAGCCACAGGTTGCAGCGCTCGAAGGGATCCACCCCCTTCGGCGGCGGGCCGAGTTCGGCCGGCATGATGCGCGCCGCGTCAGCGAGCTGCGCCTTCACCGCGAAGTACCGCTCGCGCCAGCGCTCGCCGTGCTGCGAGGGCAGGATCGAGCGCTGGATGAACTCCGGCTCGGCAAACGGCAGCAGCACCTGGCAGCGCACGCCGCGTGCGAGGCAGGCCTCCAGGAAAAGCAGGTCGCCGCCAGCGGCGGCCAGGCGGC
>CALGWX010000056.1 GCA_937936215.1 uncultured Burkholderiaceae bacterium
TCTGTCGGGCGAAGTTACCCGAGGACCCGAAATTCAACGCCACCTTGCGCCCGGTATCGACCTCGAAGCGGGCGGCGATCTCGGTGATCGCGAACTTCAGGTCGCTCGCCGCAGCGACGATCGGCGGCTTGTCCTGCGCGACGGCGGCCGCGGAGGCGGCGAGTGCGACGATCCATCCGAAGAAATGAAGAAACGGCTTCATCCTTGGGTTCCTTTGCACGGCCCATGCCCGAATGCCTGCGCTGCGCAGGGCGTGGCCGCCGGGCGTTTGCGACCGATCGCGGCCGAGTCTATCCTATTCCCTGACAACTATAGGAAATCCCTTGTCCGGATCGAGCCCTTCTGCCGAGCTGACTCGCGCCGTGCGGGCGCGGCCCGCGCTTTCCTTCGTCGCCGGCGCCGCCGTCGGCTTGCTCGGCGGCCTGATCGGGTTGGGTGGGGCCGAGTTCCGGCTGCCGCTACTGGTGGCGCTGTTCGGCTACGTCACCCGCGATGCGATCGGGCTCAACGTGGCGCTGAGCCTGGTCACAGTTGCCTTTTCGCTCGCCTTCCGCGTGGCCGGCGGCGGCGGCGCGCCCCTGTTGGAGCACGCGTCCACGGTGCTGACGCTGGCCGCGGCCACCATCGCCGGCGCCTCGATCGGCGTGGCGATCGGCCGCCGGCTGTCGGCGGCGGCACTGACGTGGGTCGTTGCGGCGCTGCTGTTGGCACTGGCAGCGGTCATGGTCTCGCACGCGCTGGATCCCGCCGGCGGGCTGCGCCTGTCGCTGCCGCCGCTGGCACAGTTACTGGCCGCGCTTGCCGCCGGCGTGGCGATCGGCATCGTCGCCAGCCTGCTCGGCGTGGCCGGTGGCGAGCTGCTGATCCCAACCCTCGTGCTGCTTTACGCCGTCGATACCAAGATCGCCGGCACCCTTTCGCTAGCGATCAGCCTGCCCACGCTGCTGGTGTCGCTCTCACGCTGGCGCAAGGCTCGCGGCGGCTGGTCGCTGTGGACTGGCAATGCGCGGCTGCTGCTCTGGATGGGCGCCGGCAGCATCGTCGGCGCGGCGCTGGGGGCGCGAGCGCTCGGTTGGATCGATGTACGCGTGTTGAGCGTCCTGCTGGCCGCGCTGCTCGTCTACTCCGCCGTGCACCTCGCGCAACAGGCTCGCCGGGCGCCTCGCTGATCGGCGACGCTTCCGCTCGTCGGTCGCAAGCCTTGCACCGGCCCGGCGGCCGGCCTCACCGATAATGGGCCGATGGAATTCATCGCTCTGCTGACCGACTTCATCCTGCACGTCGACGTGCACCTGCGTGCCTTCGTCGAGGCCTATGGCAGCTGGGTCTACGCGCTGCTGTTCCTGATCGTCTTCGTCGAAACCGGCCTGGTGGTGATGCCGTTCCTGCCCGGCGACTCGCTGCTGTTCGTCGCCGGCGCGCTCGCCGGCGCGGCGATGATGGACTACCCGCTGCTGGTGGCGCTGCTGATCGCCGCCGCCGTGGCCGGCAACCAGACCAACTACACGATCGGGCGCCTCGTGGGTGCCCGCGTGTTCCAGTGGGAGAACTCGGCGCTGTTCAACCGCGACGCCTTCGACCGCGCGCACGCCTTTTACGAGCGTTACGGCGGCATCACCCTGGTGCTGGCGCGCTTCATGCCTTTCCTGCGCACCTTTGCCCCCTTCGTCGCCGGCGTGGCGGCGATGACGCGGCGCAAGTTCACCTTTTACGACGTCGCCGGCGGCACCCTTTGGGTGGGGTCGCTGGTGACCGCCGGCTACCTGTTCGGCAACATCGGTTGGGTGCAGGCGCACCTGTCGAAGATCATCTGGGCGCTGATCCTAGTGCCGGGGCTGATCGCGATCTACAGCGGCTGGCGCGCGCGCCGGGCGCGGTAGCCTCGCCTCAAGGCATCACGCGCACGCAGCTGACCGGCCCATCGGCGCCGACGGCGAAGCGGGCGCCAAGCACCCGCTCGATCAGCCACATCGCCGTGCGCGCGTGCGAACTGACCTCGCGCACCCGCAGCCGCGACTCGCCGCCTGCCAGCGCCAGGAAAACCAGCAGTTGATCGGCGGCGTGGCCATCGACGGTGGCGCCAGCGGCAAGATCGCGGGCGACGCTCTCGCCCGCGGCCTGGCCGAGTTGCTCGGCGCGCACGCCGCGTTGCGCCACCTCGGCCGCGCCGAGCACGGTCGCGGCGGCAAGCGCCCGCACCAGCACGGCCCCGCCAGGGCCGGAGGAGCGATCGGGCCCCAGCACCTCGACGTGGCGCGACACCGGCAGCCCGGCGGGCAGCGCGGCGACCGCGGCCTGCGCCATGCGCTCGGCGATGTGCAAAGGCAGCTGCGCCACGTGGGTGCGGACCTCCACCCGCTGCACCGGGCCAGCGGCGTCCGCCACCCAGGGCGCGAGCGTCGTCACCGGCTCGAGTTCGACGCTGACTTCGCCGCCGCCGCGCGGGTAGTAGCCGCGGCGTTCGACCGTCAACGACGCGCGCACGCCAACGCGGCGAAGCAACGGCAGCAGCACCAGGTCGAGGTAGTCCACCGGCGGCGCCGCCCGCACGTCGGTGCCGCCGCGCAGCCGGATGGCGCAGCGCTCGCCGGAGGCCACCGCCGCCGGCAGCATCGCCTGCAGCACCAGCGTGACGCTGCCGGCGGTGCCGACGTCGACGCGAAATTCCCCTCCCCGCAGCCACCGCGGTGTAAAGGAAAACACCGTCGAGCGCGGCTCGAGCCCCTCGCAGCGCGCCTCACACATCGCCGCCACCGCGCGGATCGCCGCCAGGTGCTGCGGCGCCAGGCCGGGGTTGCGGCGCCGGGCGCGCACGTTGACGACGCGGATCGGCACCGTGCGCACGGCCGCCAGCGCCACCGCATTGCGCACCAGCTGGCCGCCGCCCTCGCCCGTGTTGCCGTCGATTTCGATCATCGCCTGCGGTCATCGGCCGGGCGTGCGACGTCGCGCGCCGCCCCCGCGGCCCGGGTCATCGCGCGGCGCGCCGGA
>CALGWX010000057.1 GCA_937936215.1 uncultured Burkholderiaceae bacterium
TGCTCGAGGTGTTCATCGACGAGGCGCACGTGCGGCTGCAGGAGCGCCGGTTCGCCAAGGGCGGATTGATGCCGGGCAAGGACCTGGCCAACACCTTCTCCAGCTTGCGGCCCAACGACCTGGTCTGGAACTACGTGGTCAGCAACTACCTCGAAGGCAAGAACCCGCCGGCATTCGACCTGCTCTACTGGAACGGCGACAGCACGAACCTGCCGGGGCCGATGTACACCTGGTACCTGCGCAACATGTACCTGGAGAACAAGCTGCGGGTGCCCAACGCGCTGACCTGCTGCGGCCAGCCGGTCGATCTGAACCGCATCCGCGTGCCGACCTACGTTTTCGCCGCGATCGAGGACCACATCGTGCCCTGGAAGGCGGCCTACGCGTCGGCGCGGCTGATCCCCGGCGACCGCAAGCACGGCACGCGCTTCGTGCTCGGCGCCAGCGGCCACATCGCCGGCTCGATCAATCCGGCGTCGAAGAACCGCCGTAGCTATTGGGTTGCTTCCGACGCCTCGCTGCCGGCCACCGCCGACGTTTGGCTGCACAACGCCACCGAGAAGCCGGGCAGCTGGTGGAACGACTGGGATGCCTGGCTGGCCCAGTTCGCCGGCGGCGAGAAGGCGGCGCCGAAGTCCTACGGCAGCGCCAAGTACCGGCCGATCGAGCCGGCACCCGGCCGTTACGTCAAGGAAAAGGCCTGACACCCATTGATCTTTCCCGCACCTCAAGAGGAGACAACGATGGCACGAGTTGCATACGTCACCGGCGGCATGGGCGGCATCGGCACCGCGATCTGCCAGCGCCTGCACAAGGCTGGCTTCAAGGTGATCGCCGGCTGCGGCCCCACCCGCGACTACAACAAATGGCTGGCCGAGCAGGCGGCGCTCGGGTTCACCTTCTACGCGTCGGTGGGCAACGTCGCCGACTGGGACTCCACCGTCGCCGCCTTCGCCAAGGCCAAGGCTGAGCACGGACCGATCGACGTGCTGGTCAACAACGCCGGCATTACCCGTGACCGCCTGTTCGTGAAGATGACGCGCGAGGACTGGGACGCGGTGATCAACACCAACCTGTCGTCGCTTTTCAACGCCACCAAGCAGGTGGTTCCGGACATGATCGAGCGGGGCTGGGGCCGCATCATCCAGATCTCGTCGGTCAATGGCGAGAAGGGCCAGGCCGGCCAGACCAACTACTCCGCGGCCAAGGCGGGGATGCACGGCTTCACGATGGCGCTGGCGCAGGAGGTCGCGTCCAAGGGCATCACGGTGAACACCGTCAGCCCCGGTTACATCGGGACCGACATGGTGCGGGCGATCAAACCGGAGATCCTCGAGAAGATCATTGCCCAGATCCCGGTCAAGCGGCTCGGCACGCCCGACGAGATCGGCTCGATCGTTGCCTGGCTCGCCAGCGACGACGCCGGCTTCACCACCGGCGCCGACTTCAGCTGCAACGGCGGCCTGCACATGGGCTGACCGCGGGGCTTTTCGAGTCCTTCCCGGCGCGCACGGGCATTGTCCGCGCCGCCGAGAACGGGCTGAGGGAGGCCGCTTCCGTGGCGCCCGTCGTCGGCGGGCAGCTTGGCGCGCCGTGGCCCGCGGCGGTCGCCCTCACGGCGGCGGCGCCCGGAATCCCTTGTTCTGGCTACAATTTGCTGCACCAGCGTAGTGCCGCGAACCGGCGCGCCGCAGCGCAACAGCCCTCGCTGGACGACAAGGGAGACCCGCAGATGGCCGCCGTCCGCCTGATCAAGAAATATCCCAACCGCCGCCTGTACGACACCCAGACGAGCAGCTACATCACGCTGGCCGACGTCAAGCAGCTCGTGCTCGACCAGGAGGAGTTCAAGGTCGTCGACGCCAAGAACGGCGAGGACCTGACGCGGCAGATCCTTATGCAGATCATCCTCGAGGAGGAGCAGGAAGGGCAGCCGATGTTCACGCCGCCGGTGCTGTCGCAGATCATCCGCAGCTACGGCAACGCCATGCAGGGCATGATGGGCTCGTACCTGGAAAAGAACGTGCAGGCGTTCGTCGACATCCAGAACAAACTGCAGGAGCAGAGCAAGGCCTTTTACGACAGCAACAAGGTCGGCCCGGAGATGTGGGCGCAGTTCGTCAGCATGCAGGCGCCGATGCTGCAGTCGATGATGGCCAGCTACATCGAGCAGTCCAAGGACCTGTTCATGCAGATGCAGGAGAACATGGCCAAGCAGGCGCGGTCGATGTTCTCCGGCTTCCAGTTCCCGCAGGACAAGAAGTAGCGCGCGGCCAAGCCGCGCGCCGGCGCCGGGGCCCGGCCTCGTGCCGGCAGGTGACGCGGCGGCTGCTGCCCAAGGCGCGAGATCTCCGCTTGCCTTCCGTCGCCGCGACCTCCAAGAGCCCCACCGTCGGCTTCGTCTCGCTCGGCTGCCCCAAGGCGCTGGTCGACTCGGAGCGGATCATCACCCAGCTGCGCGCCGAGGGCTACGCCATGAGCGCGAGCTACGAGGGCGCCGATCTCGTCATCGTCAATACCTGCGGCTTCATCGACGCCGCCGTTGCCGAATCGCTGGAGGCGATTGGCGAGGCGCTGGCGGCCAACGGCAAGGTGATCGTGACCGGCTGTCTGGGCGCGCGGCGCGACGGCGCCGAGAGCCTGGTCGCCAAGGTGCACCCGAAGGTCCTGGCGGTGACCGGGCCGCAGGCCACCGACGAGGTCCTGGCGCTCGTGCACGCGCACCTGCCGAAGCCGCACGACCCCTTTACCGACCTGGTGCCGCCGGCAGGCATCAAGCTCACGCCACGGCACTACGCCTACCTGAAGATCGCCGAGGGCTGCAACCACCGCTGCACCTTCTGCATCATCCCGTCGATGCGCGGCGACCTTGTCAGCCGGCCGATCGGCGAGGTGATGCGCGAGGCGGAAGCGCTGGTGAAGCAGGGCGTGCGCGAGATTCTCGTCATCTCGCAGGACACCAGCGCCTACGGCGTGGACGTGCGCTACAAGCTCGACTTCGTCGGCGGCCGCGCGGTCCGGACCAGGATGGCCACGCTGGTGCAAGAACTCGCCCGCCTAGGCGTGTGGGTCCGGCTGCATTACGTCTACCCGTACCCTCACGTCGACGAGGTGATCCCGCTGATGGCCGAGGGCAAGGTGCTGCCTTATCTCGACGTCCCGTTCCAGCATTCGCACCCCCGCGTGCTGAAGGCGATGAAGCGGCCGGCCTGCGGCGAGCGCAACCTCGAGCGCATCCGCAGCTGGCGGGCGATCTGTCCGGAACTGACGATCCGGTCGACCTTCATCGCCGGCTTCCCGGGCGAGACGGAAGCCGAGTTCGAGCACCTGCTGGGCTTCCTGCGCGAGGCGCAGCTGGACCGCGTCGGCTGCTTTGCCTATTCGCCGGTCGAAGGCGCCGCCGCCAACGCCCTGCCTGGCCAGTTGCCGGAGGAGGTGCGCGAAGAGCGCCGTGCCCGCTTCATGCAGGTGCAGGAGGAGATCTCGGCGCAGCGGCTGGCGCGTAAGGTCGGCAGCCGGCAGCGGGTGATCGTCGACGAGGTCGGCGCCACCGTGGCAACGGGCCGCACGGCAGCCGATGCGCCCGAAATCGATGGCGTGGTCCGGTTTCGTACCCGACGCCGGCGGCTTCAGCCTGGCGACATCGTCGAGGTGAACATCGAGTCGTCGACCGCGCACGATCTGCAGGGCGTGCTGGCCGGGGCGGTGGCAGCCGAGCGATCGACCTTAAGGCGGCGGCGTACAGCCGCTGCGATCTGACACCGTTCTTGCCTGCCTCGGCAAAAGCACTCGCCGGGGCCAGCACGTTTCTCCCGTCGAATCGCCTCTCGAAAAGGGGCGAATCAAAGGTTCGAGCACACGGTATAGCTTTGCGCTTCGCTGTAAGCCGTCGCCGGCGCAGCGGGCGCCGTGTTATTGGCACCCTGGGTCGACCGGACAATGCCCGTGTCTGGACGGCCGTCATCGATTTGCGTGTCGATTGCGGCGGCAGCCTTTCCCGGCACGCTACCTTGACAAACGAGCAAGGTCGGCTGCGCATAGCCGAGTACGGCAGCGTTCGTGATGCCGGTCAGACCGCCGAAAGCATTGCGCGGAAGCGCATCGACGCCCGCCAGGGTGTGGTTGCCGGTAATGAAGCCGGCCGCACGCAGGTGCTGAAAAAAGGCAGCGCCTTCGCCGGCGCCGGTGAACGTCTGCGCCGCCGTGACGGCCAAGCTGCCGTTGTTGTTGCCAGCCGCTGTGACACCGGTCCAATTGCCCCCGCGCGCGGTCAGGGTCGCTAGCGGACCGTCGTCTCCCGCAACCCGCTTGAAGCGGTCCAGGTAGGCGTTGTGCGCCGCCCGGATGCCATTGATCTCGTTCACTGCATTCTTCACGCGGCTGTTCTCGATCAGCTCCTGTCCTTTGAGGATGGCGCCCAGCAGCAGCCCGATGACTACCAACACGATGGCGATCTCCACGAGCGTGAAGCCGCCCTGTGCCTTCCTGAGTTTTGAATCCATGGTCAAACTCCGTTGATGGTCGCAAGGTCCGCTCGGTTTCAGCGGCGCCATATACGGTAGTGGCAGTCAACACTGACTAAGGCTGGGATAAGCGCGCTTGCAGCGGCGGAATTCGATCGTCCTCGGCCGCTGGCGGCGTCAGGGCAACCGTCCGGCGGCTAGCACCGAGTGCATCAGCAGCGGGCTCGGAATCCACTGCACCAGATCGTCGTAGGTACTGGTAGGCGTGCGGTCGACGAAGATCGGGTCGTTGTCATGGTTTTCGATCTCGTCGACATCGGCGCTCAGTAGCATCTGCGCCCCTGAGGTTAAAAACGCGCCCCGGCCGTTGGCGCCGTGCGAGATCACTACCGCCGGTGCGTTGCTGACCAGCGCCGGGCCGGCGGCGGCCGAGCGCACTTCGTTATCACCCGGGGAGCAGAGTGCGAAAGCAGACTGGGACGGCGGTGAAGTTGGCGGCGGAGTGCACCCGAACTGGGATGCGGGCCGTGCCATGACGGTGCGCGAAAACAGGGGGCTGACTCGATAGGTGAATCGTCTGCCCCAGGCGTCGGTCTCCGGCAGGCCCAACGAGGCCCAGGGCAAGACGCCTCGCGCGCCACCGGTGCACCCAGTGGCCGTGGGCGTTCGCTCGACGCCGGCGCCGGCCGTGCCAGAGGCAAGATCCGGCTGCGCCGGGCACGGCAAGCGCCCATGGACAGCCGCGAACGCGATCAGACCTTGCCGCGCCTGCTCAAGCAGCCGATTGGTCTCTTGGATGCGCTGCGTCGCCAGCTGTGTGGTGGTCACCATCAGCAGGCCACCGAGCAGCAACGCGAACACGACCAAGACCACCGCCATCTCAACGAGGGAGAAGCCTCCCACACCGGCGACGCGAACAGGCGCGAATCGTGTTGTCGTCATGGACAATTTGCGGGGACGGCTAAAAGTGCGGCTGACAGCACCAGCGTCTGGTCGTTGCCGCCACTGGGCTCCAGATAGTCGGCGACGCCATAGTGGCCGCCGCACACGGGGGTGAAGCCGCTCGGCGCCCGAGTCTGGCCGGCCACCGTAGAGCCCGGCGCGATCACGCGCGCCCCGGCGGCCGACCGCTCGTACCACAAACACTCGCCGGCGCCGTCACGCAGCGGCGGAAGGCCCAGGGTCCGCCACGGTACTCGCCCGCGCACGGTGCCGGAGCATGTCATCGCGGCGACACCCTCCGGAGGCCCCGTATCGGGGCAGGGCAGATAGTCGACCGGCGATCCGACACCGGCCAGACAACGCTGTGCCTGTGCGTAACCCGCCAAGCCTTGCGCGGCGAGCGCCAGCGACGCCGTCGACGTCGCCGTCGGCGGCTGCCCCGAGCCAGCGGACAGAGCGAGCATGAGGCCGCCCAGCGTCAGCACGATCAGCAGCATCATCAGCAGACCGACGGCACCCCGCTGGCAGCGCTTCATGGCGACGATCCCGTACGGATCGCGATGAGTGGGGCGCGCTCACCGCTGACGAGGTCGATCTGCTCGCCGGGGCGCAGGAACAGCTCGCGGCCGTTGCCGGACAGCTGTACGCCGGCTTCGCCGACACGCAACCGGTAGCCGGCAAGGCTCGCCCCATCGGAGACGAGGTGCCCGTCGACCCAAGCGAACCACGTGCCGCCGCTGCCGCGAACGACTCCCGACAGCTTCACGGACGCCAGCGTCGCAGCGGTCGACTCCGCGGCCCCGGCTACCGCAAGGCGGTTGGCGGCGAGCTGAGCTCGCTGTGCTGGCGAATAGAACACGCGCCCGAGTGGCTGGGCGTTGGCTTGCCACGTGGCCGCCGCCGCGAGGATCGACAGCATCGCCGCCCGCATCATGAGGCCCTGCCGCCGTTACCCTGGCCCGTCTTGGGCGGTGACGGGAATACCAGCCATTGCAAAGCGCATTGCGCGCTAAGGCCAACTTCTCGCTCGGTACGCGCAAGCCGACACTCGCGCACGGTAAACGGGCCCGGGGCAAGCTGCGCCAAGCGCGCCAGCAGTTGCAGCAACTCTTCTTCGTGCAATCCGTCGACGCGGAATCGCAGTTGCTGCATTGACAGCCCATTAAGCTCGCCGTCATCGGCGTCGGCTGCGGGTTCCCTCGGGGTCACGTCGAACGTCGGCGGCGGCAGACGAAAGTGTGATACTGCAGACGTCAACGCCTCGGCCCAGGCTACCGCGTCGCCGGTGGCGAACAGGCCGAGGGCGCGCAGACGCTCGAAGCGTTCTAACGTCTCGGGGCTAAAGTCACGCTGCTGGCGTGCTTGGTGGTCGTCGCGTTCGGCACGCAGCCGCCCGACTTCGAGGTGCGAAGCCGCGGCATAGCTATGGGCGACCCAGGCCACAGCCGCGCAGGCCAAGACGGCGATCGCCGCGACCGTCACCACTAGCCGCACGCGCGGCAGGGTGAGAAACGAATGCGGCCTTGGACCTGCCGTTGATGCGGCGCTCATTGCGGTTCCCGCAGCCAGACGCAGTAGGCAAAGCCGCGTTCGGCAGCGGCGCTATCTATCGGGCCTTCGGGTGTCACCGGTACGCGTTTGGTCTGCACGCGGATGCCCTTGACAGCATCCAGGGCGCGCTCGAAGCGCTCGCGGGCAACGAGCGCGCGCCGCAGGCCAACTTCGTGACTGACCTTCCCGCCGAGGTAGAGCGTCGCCGTTTCGTCGCCGCTGGCCGGTGCGCACGGGAAATCTTTGGCTTCCTCGCCAGCGCCGATGGCGGCAGGCCGCCGATCTGCGGCACGCCAGACGAACTCGTCCAGTACGAATTCTGGCGCGGCGTCAAAAGCCGATGCTGCTGCAAACAACGCCGGCCGCAGCTGCGGTGCGGAATCGATCCGGGTCTGGTGGATACGCCAGACATGGGCCGCGAAACGGGGCGTGACACCGCTGGGTTCCGGCGTATCGGCCGAGGCTTCGGCGCGGATCATCGCGGCGATCTCGGCGCGCAGGGCCGAGGCTGTCTCCCGGGCCAAGCCGGCTTGCACGGTCGCGCTCAGGCTGGCGAAAAGCAACGCGCCCGACACGATGGCAGCCGCGCTCGCCACCGCGGTCGTAAAGCGCCGTCCCAGCCAGTGCATCCGCACCGGCGCCGGTGCGAGCTGTGCGCGCGGCGGACGCTGCTGCAACAGTTCTGCGAGCGCGGCGATGCCGCGGCCGCCGAGATCCGGCAGTCCGCGCGCAGCAGGCAGGGTAAGCCAGCGGACGTTCGCCAGCGTCGGCGGAGTCGCTTCAGCGCTGCCGAGTAGCGAGGCCGGCAGCACGGTTTCGCGGTCGATCAAGCGGGCGTTGTACAAGTACTGCACGGTGCGCGCCAGCTCTTCGTCGACGCTGCTGCTGCCGTGACCAAGGGCGTCGTGCGGAATGAGTCGTGAGACGACGGCTAGGCCCGCGCGCAGGTAGACATGGCGGATGCCGGCAGGCGTTGGAATGACCAGTAGCAGGTGCGGCAGACGGATCCCGACGAGGCGCAGCCACCAGGACAACAGCAGCGCGATCGTCCAGACGCCTCGAACCGCGCGTCCCGCATCGACGAGTGGCTGCAGGGATGCATCGAGTCGGTCGGCCGGTACACCCACGAAGACATGGGAATCCTCGCCGCTTCCGTTTCGCAGCGGCAGCGCCAACCGGTAGGGCGTGTCAGGAAACTGCGCCGCTAGGCGGCGCGCCGCGAGCTGTCTCAGGTCACCGCCACGCGCCTGCGGGAGTGCGGCGCGTTCCAAATGCTCTTCCAACAGGTCCACGATGACCGCCAGCGGCGCGTGTGCGCCCCCTCCCGGCAGGACCTGCAGCGCGCCAGCACTGCTGATGTAGAGCACTTCGCTGCGCATGATCTCAGCCGCGGATCTTGCCGATCGTTTCGTAAATCGGACCGAGCACCGAAATCATGACCCAGCCGAGAATCGCCCCCAGGACAACCGTGATCACGGGCTCGATCAGGCCCTGCAGACGAGCCAGCGTTTCGTCGACGTCGCGCGCGTAGAAGTAGGCAACGTGGTTCAGCGCTTCTTCGAGATCACCCGTCCGCTCACCAACGCGCAGCATCCGGATCAACAAGGGCGGCAGCAAGCCGGTCGCTTCGAAGGCGTCGGCGATCGAGGTGCCGGTAGCAATCGCGTTGCGGGCACGGGCAATCGACTCGGCGATCACTTGATTGCCGGCGACCTCTTGGCACAGCTGCAGGCTCTCGAGCACCGTGACGCCACAGCGGTACATCAGGCCGAACGTGCTGGCGACACGGGCAACCGCTACTTTCTGCAGCAGCGGGCCTAGCAGTGGAAGCCGCAGTGACCAAGCGTCGAGTTGCCGTCGCACGCGCGGACTGCGTTGCGCAGCGGTCGCGACCGCCGCCAAGGCGATGGTCGGCAGTAACAGCATCAGGTGCCAGTAACTGACGACTGCTTCCGATACAACGATCAGCAGCCGCGTCTGCAGCGGCAGTTCCTGTCCCATCGTTCGCAGGAATTGCACAAGCTGCGGCACCAGGTAAATCATCAGAAAGGCAACGACGCCAGCCACTACGACCGCGACGAAGGCCGGATAGGTCAAGGCCTTTTTGACCTTGGCGGCAAGCTCGTCACGCCACTTCAGGCTAGCGACGATGCGCGCAAGGACGGCGGACAGAGTCCCGGTGGCCTCCCCGGCTCGGACCAGCCCGACGATCTGGTCGTCGAAGACCGTCGGATGATCGGCCATCGCCAGCGACAGCGTTGCGCCGGATTCGATCCGGTCGCGCACCACGTTGACGACGTCGGCCACGGCTCGACTGGGGGCCGATTCGGCGAGATCTTTCAGTGCCTCGAGCATCGGCACACCGGCCCGCAGCAACGCCTCCAGCTGGACCAGCAGGTCGAGGCGATGACGCGAGTCAATACGGCCGCGCTTCCACAATCCGGTCCCGCCAGCGCGCAGCGGGCGGGCGCGCAGCAGGTGTAGACCGAGCCGGGCGAGACGATTTTCCAGGTCGCTCTCCGACAGCGCCGCAGTCACACCGCTCATCGTCTGCCCGTCGGCGGCAAGCGCGCGATAGCGAAAGCGCTTCATCCGGTCGCCACTTCCGTCAAATCGACGACACGCGCCACCTCGGCGATGGTGGTCACGCCTTCCATGATCCGGCGCACGCCATCGCGGCTGAGGGGTTCGAAACCGATTTCCCGCGCATGCCGCTCGATCTCACCCAAGGGCGCACGGCGGGCGATCAGATCGTCGATGGTGCGGTCGAAGCGGACCGCTTCGATCAAGGCCAGGCGGCCGCGGTAACCGCGATGGCCGCAGTGTGCGCAGCCGACCGGCCGATACAGCGTCAGGGGCGTGTCGTCGGTGACGCCGAGCAGCCGCCGCTCGGCGTCGCTCGCCAGGTAAGGGGCGCGACAATGCGGGCAAAGCTTGCGCACCAGGCGCTGCGCCACGATGCCGATCACGTTGCCGCTGATGACCTCTGGGGTGATGCCCAGATCGAGCAGGCGGGGCAGCGATCGAAGCGCCGAGTTGCTGTGTAGCGTGCTGAACACCTGGTGACCGGTCATCGCGGCGCGGAAAGCCATCTCGGCGGTGTCGCGGTCGCGGATCTCGCCAACCAAAATGATGTCCGGATCCTGGCGCATCAGCGAGCGGATGCCGTCGGCGAAGTTCATCCGCACGGCATCCGAAAGCGAGGTTTGGCGCACCATCGGTACCGCATACTCGACGGGATCTTCGAGCGTCATCACGTTGACTCCTTCCTCGTTGCGGTGGGCGAGGATGGAGTACAGCGTCGTCGTTTTGCCGCTGCCGGTCGGACCGGTGACGAGCAAAATGCCCTCCGGGCGCGCGAGCATCAGCTTCAGCAGGTCGAGCTGTGAGTCGCGCAGGCCGAGCTCGTCGAGCGATACGAGCCCGCGCTTGCCGTCCAGGATGCGAAGGACGAAGTTTTCGCCGTGTACCGTGGGATGCACGGCGGCGCGAAAGTCGATACTGCGGCCGGCCAGGGTGCGACCGAAGCGACCGTCCTGCGCGGCACGGCTTTCGGCGATGTTCATGCCAGCCATGATCTTCAGCCGAACCAGCAGCGCTGGCCAGTAGCGGCGGTGCAGCACTCGGACCTGCCGCAGGACGCCGTCGATCCGGTAGCGCAGGCGCACAAAGCCGGCCTCTGGCTCGAAATGCAGGTCTGAGGCATTCTGCACGACTGCCTCGGTCAGCAGGGCATCGACGAGGCGAACGATGGGATGCCGATAGTCGGCGCCGACGTCTGGCGCCGATGTCACGTCCCGGTCGCCCGTTTCGATTTCTTGCAGGATGCCGTCGATCGACAGGGCATGCCCGTAAAACTGTTCGATCGCCTGCTGGATTTCCGCCGGCGATGCCAGTCGCCACTGCGGTACTGCCCGCGTGCCGAGATGAGCACGCACCTGGTCCATCGCGACGATGTCAGCGGTGTCGGCGATGGCGATGACCAGCGTGTGCGTCTGCCGGTCCAACACCAACGGAAAGATCCGATGCCGACGCGCTAGATCGCGCGGAATCAAGTCGAGCGCGGCAGCATCCGGTGCGAGTCCGCTCAAGCGAACAGTTTCGGTACCGAGGTTCTGCGACAGCACCTCGTGCAGCGTCTCGTCGGTCAGAAAGCCGAGTGCGACCAGGATCTTGCCCAGCGGGCGGGGTGACTCCTGCTGCTCGAGCAGCGCGATGCGTAGCTGATCCGAGCTGATTAGCCCGCGCTCGACCAGCGTATCGCCGAGGCGCTTGCGCTTGCCGCCCGAACCGTCCATCAGCGACCCGCTTGCGGTTGCTCGCGCAGTGTCCGCAGCCGAGCTTGCGCGGCGTCGATGTCGAATCCCGGTGAACTGCCGGCCTGCGCCAGCGCGCGCGCGTACATGCCGGCAGCCGCCTCGCTCTTGCGCAGCCGATCCAGCGCCACGGCCAGGTCGTAGGCGCGCTCGGCCCGATCGGGCTCAAGCTCCCACGCTGCGGCGAAGGACAGTTGCGCCTCGCTCCACCGCTGCTGTGATGCCAGCAGGCGGGCCAGTGCAGCGTGCAATGCCGCGGCGGCGGGCTGACGCGCCAGTGCTTGCCGCAGCGCGCTTTCCTGCGCGGCGCCATCGGAAGCGGCCGACAGTTCGGCGACGGCAGCGAGCGCCAACGGGTGGTCCGGTTGCAGCGTCAGCACACGCCGGTACAGGGCGATGGCATCGGCGGTCGCGCCGCGCTGTTCTGCCGCCGCCGCCAGGCCGAGCAGGGCATCGGGCTGCCGCGGGTCGACTTCGAGGGCGCGCCGATAAAGCTGCTCGGCTTCCTCGAGCCGACCGGCCTGCAGCGCCGAATAGGCGGCCGCCAGCGGTGGCTGCAATGCAGCACCCTCTTGCACCAAAGCCGCCGGTGCCGGTGGCGCGGTCTTCGCTTCGGCAACGGGCGGAGTTGCAGCTGCCGCCGTGGCAGCGGCTTGCCGGCGGGGCGGGGAAGCACCTTCAGGCTGCCGTTTGATCTCGGCGGGCGTCGCGGGTTGGGCAGCGGGTGAAAGGGCAGCCGTCGATGGCGGCGGCGTTTCTTCGGCGGGCGCTTCCGGCGGCGCCGGATTCGGCTTTTGCGCCGACGAGGCGAGCGCGGGCGCTGGGTCGGGGCGTGTCAGCACCAAGGCGGCGAAGGTACCGCCGGCCAGGGCGACGCCGATGGCCGCGTAGACGGCGCGGCGAAGGTGAACGGTATGACGGCGTTGTGGCCGAGCGCCGATCGCCGCGAGCAGTTCCTGGGCTGCCTGGCGCTGATCGAGCGGCTTGGTTTCCTTCGCTGCGACCGGGGCGGGTGTTGCCGTAGCGTTTGGCGCACTCGCCTCGGCACGGCGAAGGGCTTCTATCAGCAGGCTCACCGGCGGTCTCCTGCGGGCAGTTTCGCGCCGAGCGCGCCGTCGCGGTCTTTGAAGAAGTCCCGGCTCGGCAGTGCTTCGACGAACGGACGGAAATCGCCCGCCAAGCTGGCGTCGCGCACGATGGTCGGCCGCAGAAAGATCACCAATTCGCTCTTGGTGGCGCGGCTGTTGCGATAGCGGAACAGCTCGCCGACGATGGGCACATCGGCGGCGCCGGGTATGCCGTCGGTACCGCGCTCGACGCTGTCTTTCATCAGCCCGCCGAGAACGGCGTACTCGCCGTCGCGCACGCGGATGATCGATTCCATTTCGCGCGTCTGGATTTGCGGGACCCGCGAGCGGACGTCGGGAATGCGGGCGCCGCCCTGACGCGCCAGCGCCAGGGTCAACGCCACGGCGGGATCGTCGACATAGCCAGCCAGACGCGAAATGGTCGGACGAAGGTTGAGAATGATTTCGTCGTCGTCGCCGATCTGCGGCGTCACATTCATCAGGAAGCCGATCGGCACGGTGTTTGGCGTCGAGCTGACGGTGAAGGTGGCTCCGGCGGCGGCGGTCGGGGGGGTGAAGTTGGTGTTCAACGTGAAGTAGACGAGGCTGTCGACCACCTTGATCAGCGCCGTCTGGTTATTCAGCACCGATATCTTGGGGCTGGACAGCACGCGCGTGCGGCCAAAGGACTCGAGCAGCTGGATTGCGATATCGATGGTGGTGGCGCGCAGTTGGCTGGCAAAGGACAGCACCCCAAGGGCAGGGACGAATCCGGAGGCCGGCGTGCCTCCGGGCAGCGGGTCCGTTGTGTTGGCGGGCGCCTGGGTCAGCCGGAATGCGCCGTTCTTGTTGCGCAACAAGTCCCAGCGGATGCCCTGCTGATACTCGTCGGATAGTTCGACTTCCACCACCGTGGCTTCGATCAGCGTCTGCCTGCGAGCGGTGCCGAGGAGGCGATCGATGAACTCCTGCACCCGCTCGTGTTGACGCGCCGTTGCGCGCACCGCCAAGGTGCCGGTCTCCGGATGGGCGATCACGGACGCCGCTTCGCGGTAAAGCGGCCGTGCGGGCGGCGGTGCCGATGCCGCCGCGGGCGCAGCCGCCGGGCGCGCCGCCGCGGGCGCGGCGGCGGTTGGTGCGCTGACTGCGGCAGGCGAAGTTGGCACTGCCGCCTCCGCGGGAAAGATCTTGTCGGTTTCCCGTAGCAGGCTCTGAACCGCTTCGACGAGGGAACCCCAGAAGCGGTTGTTGGCGACATTGACCATCTGCGTCCGGGAGTCGTTGCCCGCCGCACCGGAGCCGCCCACGGGCGAGGCCACCTGGGTGGCGATCGCCACGTTGCTGGTGACGTCGCGCTGCATGTTCAGGTAATCGATCCGGTACAGGTGCAGATACGGTCGGTCGGGAAGTACCGTCAGCACGCCGTCCTGGAGCGTGTAGCGCATGTCAACCTGTCGCGCTACGCGCGTCAGGATCTGTGGCAAGGTCTGGTCGGTGGCATGTAGCGTCACCGTTCCCGTCACTTCGGGGTGCAGGTCGAGATTGACCTTCGCATCGCGCGCGAGCGCGAAGAGCAGGTCCTGCACCGGCACGTTTTGCACGACCACGCTGAAGGTCTTCTGCGGCGGCAGCGCCCGCGGCGGCGGCAGGGGCCGTACGCGCGACAGCGGCAGTAGTGCCTCCGGCGTCGGCGCTGGCTCACGCTGCAGATGGTGGGTCGAGACCGGCGGCGGGGCGTGTGCACACGCTGTCAGCATCGACAGCATGACCGCTGCGGCACGCAAAGCATGAGTGCGCATCAGATCGCTCCGATTCAATTCGGCCGCGCTCCCGGCATCACACGATCCAGTGGCGGTAATAGTGCGGTCAAGTCGGACAGCAGCCGTTCCGTACCCGTCGGCTGAAGCGCCGACAGGCCGAGGTAAAGCACGAGCGCGGCGGTCGCGAGGCCGACGCTTGCTTGCTGCACGTACGAGCGCCGTCGCGGCAGGCACAACGCCAGTTCACGTTCGGCGAGGCGCACATCGGCCACCTCGACCCGGCTGTCTCCGCGCGCGAAGCAGGCCAGCAAGGCCTTGTCGGCGAGGAGATTGATTCTTCGCGTGAGTCCGCACGAGCGGCGTTGCAGGCGATTCAGCGCGCGGCGGTCGAACAGCGCGGGGCCACGCCATCCCGCGGCGCGCAAGCGGAAGTTCAGATAGTCGGCCACCTGGTCGCCAGGCAACGGCGGCAGGACGAAGCGTTGAACCACCCGCTCGCGCAATTGCCGCAGCTGCGGCTGCGCCAGCAACGCATCGAGTTCGGGTTGGCCGAAGAGAACGATGTTCAACAGTTTGTGACGACTGGTCTCGACGTTGGACAGGCGCCGTACTTCTTCGAGGGCGTCAGCGCCCATGGCATGCGCCTCGTCGACGAACAGCACCACGCGTCGGCCGCCGGCATGGCGCACCACCAGTTCTGCCTGGAGCGCCTCGATGACCGTCGGCCCGCCAGGCTGCGGCACGGTGTTGACGCCGAGATCACGTGCGATCGCCGATACGATCTCGTCACGCGCGAAAGCGGGATTGGCGAGATAAATGGCATCAATCCCCTCGGGCAGGTCGGACAGCAACATCCGGCAAAGCATGGTCTTGCCGCTGCCAACTTCGCCGGTGACAACGATGATCCCTTCTTCACTCGTTATCGCGCAGCGCAGCGCCCGCAGCAGTTCGCCGCGGGCTCCACCGGCAAAAAAGAAATGCGGGTTTGGCGTGATCGCAAACGGCGCTTCTGCCAGACCGAAGTGGCGTAAATAAAGGGTCGACATGGGTTTTGTCCCGTGCTGTTGCGCATGCCATCAGGCCGCACCGACAGCTTTGGTCAACGGCACGGATTCTGCGAGCCGTTTCATATCGGCGATTCGGCGAAATGCGGCCGTCGCCGGGGTCAAATCGATACTTCGTTACCGTGGCAGCGAGTGCAAGCTTCCGCCATCGGTCGATCCAGGCGCCGCGTCTGCGGGGAAGCGTTTGGGTGTGCGCTGCGCCGGCGGCCGGCGGTGACAGCCGGTCTGCGCGCCGGATCCTGCCCGGTTGTGACGGTGGGGCGAGAAGACCGGCGCGATGGGTTCGAGCGGAGCCTTTGCGGACAGCGCGACCGTGACGTCCGGCGGCGAAATCGGAGGCGGTGCGAAGGGCTGCCGAGTCGGCCAGCTCGGCGTCCATATCGGCGCGCGCGTCGCTTGACATCACATCGCCGGCCGCCCGCAGCGGTCGATAGGGCCCTGCTTCAAACCGACCGGGCGTCTGTTAACCCCGGGCGAGGCTGACGGCAGCCGCGGCGCCCTTTGGCGTCCGGGCGGTGGCGGGGCCGACGGCATCACCACTGAGATTCGACGGTCCCGGCCCAATCAAGAACGCACGGCCCGGCGCGGCGAAGGCGCCTTGCATGTTTGCGGCGAGTTCACATCTTGTGCCGGCACCGGCCGCGGCTCGGCCTTTTCGCGGCGCAAGTGCGCGCTTCGGCACCAGCGGCGGCTGCGCCAGCCGTGGCGGCGCGGCGTGGCGTCAGTCAGAAAACCATTCGAGCACGCCGGACAGCGGCGAGTGATTCAGCGCCTGCATGGCCTGGCGGGCGACGACCGGCTTGGCGCGGTAGGCCACCGACAGGCCCGCGAGCGCAAGCATTTTCAGATCGTTGGCGCCATCGCCGATGACGATGCTGCGGTCGGTGCCGCAGCCCATCGCGGCACAGGTGTCGCGCACGGCCTGCGCCTTGCCGTCGGCGTCGACGATCTCGCCGCCGCCAGGGCCGGTGACGCGGCCAGTCAAGCGGCCCGCGACGACCTCCAGTTCGTTGGCGCGGGTGAAGTCGAATCGCAGCCGCTGCCGCAGCGCCTCGGTGAAGAAGGTGAAGCCGCCGGTGACGAGCAGCGTCTTCAGGCCCGCGGCGCGACAGGCGCGCAGCAGCTCCTCCGCGCCGGGGCTCAGGCGCAGCCGCTCGTCCAGCACCCGCTGCAGCAACGCCGCGTCGATGCCGGCGAGCATCGCCAC
>CALGWX010000058.1 GCA_937936215.1 uncultured Burkholderiaceae bacterium
CGCTGCTCGCCGGCTTCTTCACCATGGCCCGCGAACCCTTCAGCCTTGGCGAATTCGCCAGCCGTGCGCGCCGCGGCGGCAGCATCGGCGCGGCCCTCGGCGATCTGCTGGAGATGGGCACCCACGCCCCGCCGCACGGCATGGCCGCGCTGCTGCCCTGGCAGAGTGCCGCCGAGTGGGCGGCGGAGTTGGGCCGCGTGCCGGACGAAGTCTTCTGCAGCGCACCCACCTGGCAAGGCGCGCCGGCCGAGACCGGCCCCCTGGCGCGCCATCGTGCATCGATGCTGGTCAGGCTGCTGGTCGAGCGCGGCCATCCGGTAGCCGCCCGGCTGTTCGCCGCGGTGGTCGATCTGTCGGACTGGGCCAGCCGCCTGCGCCATCCGCTCGCCGAGGACATGCCGGTGGTCGTGGACGCCGCACCGCTCGGCGAGGGGGCCGGCGTGGCCTGTTGCGAGACCGCGCGCGGCGTGCTCATCCACGCCCTGCGCGTGGACGGCGACACGGTGGCCGAGTACGCCATCGTCGCCCCCACCGAATGGAACTTCCATCCCGCCGGCGCCTTCGCGCTGGAAGGCAGCGGCTGGCAGGCGCCGGATCTCGAGACCGCGCGCCGCCACCTCAACGCGCTGGTGCTCGGCCTGAACCCCTGCGTGCCCTTCGAAGTGCGCTTCACGGAGGTGGGCCATGCATGAGATGTCGCTCGCCGAAGGGGTGCGCGGCATTGTCGAGGACGCCGCCCGTGCGCACGGCGGCCGCCGCATCAGTGCGGTGGTGCTGGAGATCGGCGAACTGGCGGCAGTGGAGGTCGAGGCGCTCACCTTCTGCCTGGAGGTGGTGCTGCGCGGCAGCGTCGCCGAAGGGGCGCGGATCGACATCGAGGCCACCCCTGGTACCGGCTGGTGCATGCAGTGCGCCGCCACGGTGCCGGTGGCGGCGCTGTACGACGCCTGCCCGCAGTGCGGCAGCTACCAGGTGCAGCCCACCGGTGGCACCGAAATGCGGGTCAAGGCGGTGGAACTGGAGTAGGAACAATGTGCACGGTATGCGGATGCGGCAGTGGCGAACTGAAGATCAACGGCCAGGCGGTGCCGATGCGCACGCCGGCGAAGGCGCGCGGCAAGGCAGGCGCGCACAGCTGGCGCCAGCCCGCCGCCGCGAGCGCGGCAATGGCGGCTGAGCCGAGCAGCGCCCCCGGCCACCTGCACTTCGGCCACGGCCCGGCGCACGCCCACGCCCCCGGCCTGACCCAGGCCGAGATGGTGAGGATCGAGCAGGACATCCTGGGCAAGAACGACGCCTACGCCGCCGCCAACCGCAAGCATCTCGCGGCGCACGGCGTGTTTGCGCTCAACCTGGTGTCCAGCCCCGGCTCGGGCAAGACCACGCTGCTGGTGGAGACCATCCGCCGGCTTGCGGGCAGCATGCCGCTGGCGGTGATCGAAGGCGACCAGCAGACCGAGTTCGACGCCGAGCGCATCCGCGCCACGGGCGCGCCGGCACTGCAGATCAACACCGGCAAGGGCTGCCATCTGGATGCCCACATGGTCGGCCGCGCCTTGCGCGAGCTGCCGTTGCCCGAACGCGGCCTGCTGCTGATCGAGAACGTCGGCAACCTGGTGTGCCCGGCCGCCTTCGACCTCGGCGAAGCGCACAAGGTGGTGATCCTCTCGGTGACCGAAGGCGAGGACAAGCCGCTCAAGTACCCCGACATGTTCGCCGCCGCCGACCTGATGCTGCTCTCCAAGGTCGACCTGCTGCCACACCTGACTTTCGACGCCGCACGCGCCATCGATTACGCGCGCCGGGTGAATCCGAAGCTGCAGGTGATCCAGTGTTCCGCCACCAGCGGCGAAGGTTTCGACGCCTGGCTGGGCTGGATCGCCGCTGGCGTGGCGCAGGCGCAGAACCCGTGAGCCCGGCGATGCAGGAAGCGACACTGCTCGCCCTGCCTGGCCCGCCGGTGCTCGCCACCGGCGCCTGGTTCGAGAGCACCCCGGCGCGCGTCGCCGACGGCCGCCTGCACTGCGCGCCGGGCGCCGGCGACCTGATCGATGCCGAGGCCTGCCGGTGCTTCGACGCCGCGCTCGACGCCCTGCTGGCGCTGCCCGGCGAACCGCCGCAGGCCGTCGCGCACGACCTGCACCCGGACTTCCACTCCACCCGCGTCGCGCGCGCGCTGGCCGAGCGCCTGCAGCTGCCGGCCATCGCCGTGCAGCACCACCACGCCCACATCGCTGCGGTACTGGCCGAACACGGCCACGCCGGCGCGGCGCTCGGCATCGCCGCCGACGGCGTCGGCCTGGGCACGGACGGCGCGGCCTGGGGCGGCGAGTTGCTCCTCGTCGATGGTGCCACCTGTACGCGGCTGGGCCATCTGCGCGCCCTGCCGCTGCCCGGCGGCGACCGCGCCGCGCGCGAACCCTGGCGCATGGCCGCCGCGGTGCTGCAGGCGGCGGGACGCGGGAGCGAGATCGCCACCCGCTTCACCCGCCACGCGGCCGCCGCGCAACTGGCGCAGATCATCGACCGTGCGCACCTGTCGCCGCCCACCACCAGCCTGGGCCGCCACTTCGACGCCGCCGCCGCGCTGCTCGGCCTGTGCGAGGTGAACGAAACCGGCGCGCAGGCCGCCATCGCGCTCGAATCGGCCGCGCGCAGCCACGGCGCGGTCGCGCCCGAGGCCGACGCCTGGCGCATCGCCGCCGACGGCACGCTGGACCTGCTGCCGCTGCTCGTGCGCCTCGCCGACGAGACCGACGCCGCGCGCGGCGCGGCGCGCTTTCACGCCACGCTGGCCGCCGCCTTTGCCGACTGGCTGCAGGTCGCGGCCAAAGCCCGCAATGTGCGCACCGTGGCCTTGGGCGGCGGCTGCTTCCACAACCGTCTGCTGTCCGCCGCGCTACTCGAACACCTCGCCGCCGCCGGCCTCGCCGTGCTGCGCCCCGAGCGCCTGCCACCGGGCGACGCCGGCATTGCCGCCGGCCAGGCCTGGGTGGCGCAGCGCGTGCTGCAACAAGGAAACTGAACCATGTGTCTCGCCATTCCCGCCCGCGTGGTGGAATTCGCCGCCGACGACCAGGCCGTCGTGGACCTGGGCGGCGTGCGCAAGCAGGTCTCGCTGGCGCTGGTCGACGGCGTCGAACTGGGCGACTACGTCATCGTGCACGTCGGCTACGCGCTCTCCCGACTCGCCCCCGAGGAGGCGGAAGCCACACTGGCGCTGTTCCGCGAGGCCGGCGAGCTGTTCGGCACGGCAGGGACGGCATGAAGTACGTCGACGAATTCCGCGACGGCGCAGTGGCCAGAGGCCTCGCCGCGGCCATCCGCGCCGAGGCCGACCCCGCGCGCCGCTACGCCTTCATGGAGTTCTGCGGCGGCCACACCCACGCCATTTCGCGCTACGGCGTCACTGACCTGCTGCCCGCCAACGTGCGCATGATCCACGGCCCCGGCTGCCCGGTATGCGTGCTGCCGATCGGCCGCATCGACCTGGCCATCCAGCTCGCGCTGGAACGCGGCGTCACCGTGCTGACCTACGGCGACTGCCTGCGCGTGCCGGCCTCCAACGGGCTCTCGATGCTGAAAGCCAAGGCGCGCGGCGCCGACATCCGCATGGTGTATTCGGCGGCCGACGCGCTCGCCCTGGCGCAGCGCGAACCGGGCCGCGAGGTGGTGTTCTTCGCCATCGGCTTCGAGACCACCACGCCGCCCACCGCGCTGGTGCTGCAGCAGGCGCGCGCGCTGGGGCTGGCCAACTTCAGCGTGATGTGCAACCACGTGCTCACCCCCTCGGCCATCCAGACCATTCTGGAAAGCCCCGAGGTGCGCCAGCTCGGCACCGTGCCGCTGGACGGCTTCATCGGCCCGGCGCACGTCTCCACCATCATCGGCAGCCGGCCCTACGAGTTCTTCGCCGAGGAATACCGCAAGCCGGTGGTGATCGCCGGTTTCGAACCGCTCGACGTCATGCAGGCCATCCGCATGCTGGTCCGCCAGGTCAATGAAGGCCGCGCCGAGGTGGAGAACGAATTCACCCGCGCGGTGGGTCGCGACGGCAACCTCAAGGCACAGGCCCTGGTATCCGAGGTCTTCGAACTGCGCCGCGCCTTCGAATGGCGCGGCCTCGGCCAGGTGCCCTACTCCGCGCTGCGCATCCGCGCGCCCTTCGCGGCCTGGGACGCGGAGGCCAGGTACGGCCTCGACTACCGCTCGGTGCCCGACCACAAGGCCTGCGAATGCGGCGCCATCCTGCGCGGCGTCAAGCGCCCCACCGACTGCAAGCTGTTCGGCACCGTATGCACGCCGGAGAACCCGATGGGCTCCTGCATGGTGTCCTCGGAAGGCGCCTGCGCCGCGCACTACAACTACGGCCGCTTCCGCGACCACTGCACTGCTGCCTGAGAGAGGACCACGATGCTGCAAGCCGCCCTGCTCGGCCTGATCGACGAAGCCTGTGCCGAGATCGTCACCCTTACCGAAGAGATCAACGAAGCGGAGTTCTTCCGCAGCCGCCTGACCCACGGCGAAGCCGTCAAACGCCTGAAGGCGGTCGCCCAGGCGGTGGAGCAACTGCCCGACAGCGCGCGCACCACCATCGCCGAGATCGACTGGGCACGCTGGCAGGAACTGGGCCGGGAGCTCACCGCCGGCGCCGCCGGGCCGCTGGCGGTGTGGGTGGCGGTGCGCGAACTGGCGCCGCTGACCCTCAACTGGCTGCGGGTGTATCAGCAGCAGCAACCCGAACTCTTCCGCCTCAACCCATGAAGCCCGACTATGTCCGCCCCCTCGATCTGCGCAACGGCCGCATCGACCTCAACCACGGCGCCGGTGGCCGCGCCATGGCGCAGCTGATCGAAGAACTGTTCGCGCGCGCCTTCGCCAACGACTACCTCGGCCAAGGCAACGACGGCGCGGTGCTGCCCGCGCCCGCCCCCGGCGAACGCCTGGTGCTGGCCACCGACGCCCATGTGGTGACGCCGCTGTTCTTCCCCGGCGGCGACATCGGCAGCCTGGCGGTACACGGCACGGTGAACGACGTCGCGGTGATGGGCGCACGCCCGCTGTACCTGACCGCCAGCTTCATCCTTGAAGAAGGCTTCGCGCTCGCCGATCTCGCCCGCATCGTGCAGTCGATGGCCGCCGCCGCGCGCGCCGCGGGCGTGCCGGTGGTCACCGGCGACACCCAGGTGGTCGAACAGGGCAAGGGCGACGGCGTGTTCATCTCCACCAC
>CALGWX010000059.1 GCA_937936215.1 uncultured Burkholderiaceae bacterium
GACACCAGCAAGCCGGACGAGGCCGAAGGACGATGGTTCGGTGCGGATTGGTGCCGCCGGGGCGACTGGCCGTTCACAACCCCGGCACGCCCCTGCCGGCAGCGAGCCGTCTGGGGAAGACCATGCGGGAGCGGGTCGTTCGGGCAGCATGCCGCCATTCCGAAAAGCAAGCACGATGAACCCTTCGACTCCGCCGTCGACCGCCGCCTCGCTGCGCGAGTGGCACCGCAGCGTCGCCAGCGGCGATCTCGTGGCGCTGCCGGCGCTGCTGCATCCGGACGTCGTCTTCCGTTCGCCGGCGGTGTTCAAGCCGTACGAGGGCGCCCCGACGGTGGCGCTGATCCTGCGCACGGTCTTCGACGTGTTCTCGGGGTTCGCCTACGAGCGGCAGTTCGCCACCGCCGACGGCGAGAGCGTGGCGCTGGAGTTCCGCGCCCAGGTGGGCGACAAGCGGCTGAAGGGCATCGATCTCATCCGCTTCGACGCCGACGGCCGCATCGTCGACCTCGAGGTGATGATCCGGCCGGCGAGCGGCCTGCAGGTCCTGGCCGACGCGATGGGCCGTCGCTTGGCGGCGGCTATGCCTTCGGGCGGCCCGCCGGGAGCCTGATTGCCCGGCGCGGGGCAGCGACCGCGCGTTTCAGCCGGCCGGCTCGTGGTGCCGCGTGGTGACGTACACGGTGCCCGTGAAGCTGGAGATCATCGTGCCGTCGGCGCGCGCCACGTCGATGCGATAGACGGCGAGCTTGCGCGAGCGCGAGACCTCGGCGGCGCGGGCGATGAGTTCGTCGCCGAGGTTGGCCGCCGCCTGGTAGGTGATGTGCGCGTCGATGCCTGCGGCGACCAGGCCGTGCGAGTTCGAGGCCAGGCCGAAGGCCGCGTCGGCCAGCGCGAAGATCGCGCCGCCGTGGCAGGTGCCGTTGAAGTTCAGGTGCTGCGCGGCCACGGTCATCGCCACGGTGGCGTGACCGGGGCCGCCGTCGACGAAGCGGATGCCGAGGGCGCGCGCGAACGCATCGCGGCTGGCCAGCCGCTGCAGCGCGCGCAGGGTCTGCGCCTGGCGCTTGGCGGCGGTCATTCGAAGCCGGCCCAGGTAGTGAAGGCGGCCACCGGCTCGCGCTCGGGCGAAAGCTGCGCCTCCGGGGCATCGGGGTCGGCATAGCCGAGGGCCATGCCGCAGACGACGGTTTCGTTCTCCGGCAGCGCCAGTTCGCGCGCGACCACGTGCGGCACGTCGGTCCACGAGGCCTGCGGGCAGGTGTCCAGGCCGCGCGCGCGGGCGGCGAGCATTACGTTCTGCAGGAACATGCCGTAGTCAAGCAGGCTGCCGCGCTCCAGCCGCCGGTCGATGGTGAAGATGAGTCCCACGGGCGCATCGAAGAAGAAGTCATTGCGCCGGTGCTGCGCGTGCATCGCGGCCTTGTCGCCGCGCGGGATGCCGAGCAGGGGGTAAAGGTCCCAGCCGAGCTTGCGCCGCCGCGACAGATACGGCTCGAACCATGACTGCGGGTAATACTGCGGCTGCGGCAGCGCCTGCTTGCCGCGGTCGTAGGCGGCCGCGGCGGCGCGGCACAGGCGCTCCTTCGCGTCGCCGGCCAGGGCGTAGACGCGCCACGGCTGCGTGTTGGTGCCGCTCGGCGCGTGCCGCGCCACGTCGAGGATCTGCGCCACCACCTCACGCGCGACCGGCCGCGGCAGGAAGCGCCGCACCGAGCGGCGCGAGCCGATCGCCCGGTCGACGGCGGCCGTCTCGTCGGCGGAAGGCGCGTGGCGCTGGCGCAGGCGGCGGCCGCGACCCGCGGCCTCGGCGTGGCGCTGCAGTTCGTCGGCGAGCGCCGCGATGCCTTCGCCGCGGGTGGCCACCGTCTTGAGCACCGGCACGGCCGCCTGCGGCCGTGCGCGCAGGCGCAGCATCTCCTTCAGGTCGCGGGCGGTGGACTCGGCGGCGGGCAGGTCGGCCTTGTTCACGACCAGCAGGTCGGCGATCTCCAGGATGCCGGCCTTGATCGCCTGCACCTCGTCGCCCAGGCCCGGCGGGCAGACGACGACGCGCGCGTCGGCGATCTCGACGATCTCGACCTCGGACTGCCCGGCGCCGACCGTCTCGACGATGACCGTGTCGAAGCCGGCGGCGTCGAGCAGGTCGACGACGCGCCGCGTGGTGCGCGAGACGCCGCCCAGGTGCCCACGCGAGGCGAGCGAGCGGATGAACACGCGCTCGTGGCCGCCGTGAGCGCCCATGCGGACGCGGTCGCCGAGCACGGCGCCGCCGGTCAGCGGGCTGGAGGGATCGACGGCAACGACGGCGATCGTGCGGCCGCGGCGGACCAGTTCGCCGAGCAGCGCGTCGATCAGCGTCGACTTGCCGGCGCCGGGGGCGCCGGTGATGCCTACCACGTGCGCGCGGCCCAAGCGCGGCGCGATGGCGGCGGCGATCGTCTCCGCCGCCGGGGCGCCGTTTTCGATCGCGCTGATTGCGCGCGCGACCGCGCGGCGGTCGCCGGCGAGCAGCGGGGCGATCAGGGGATGGTCGGCAGCGTTCATGCCGGTTGGCGTGCTGCGCGCGGGCTGGCCGTCATGGCCGGGGCAACCGCGCGGCGATCGACTGCGCTAAAACGCGTCACAAACGTCGATGCGACGCCGCCATCATGGCCAGGGTGCCCGCGCCGCGATGGGGTGCCCGCCGTCAGACGATCGCCTGCACGTGGCCGAAGCCGAGTTCGCGCCGCAGGGTGGCGCAGATCTCGCCGTGCGTGCAGCCGGC
>CALGWX010000060.1 GCA_937936215.1 uncultured Burkholderiaceae bacterium
GCGGCCGGCCGCGATGTGCTGCTGGAGATCGACTGGCAGGGCGCGCGCCAGGTCAGGGCCGCTTTCCCCCATGCGGTGGGCATCTTCATCCTGCCCCCGTCGATCGAGGCGCTCGAAGCGCGCCTGCACAAGCGCGGCCAGGACTCGCCCCAGGTAATCGCGCGTCGGCTGCTTGCTGCCGGCAGCGAGATCGCGCACGCGCCGGAGTTCGACTTCGTGATCATCAACGAGATCTTCGACCGCGCGCTCGACCAGCTCGCCGCCATCGTGACCGCGACCCGGCTGCGCTATCCCAACCAGGCGGCGCGGCACCGCGCGCTCTTTGCCCAGCTGGGCCTCGGCTGAGCCTCAGGCCGCGGCGCCTGCGAGGGGCTGCTCGGCTAGAATTCAAGCAGTTGAACTATCGGAGCTTCCCGTCATGGCGCGCATCACCGTCGAAGACTGCCTGAAGCACATCCCCAACCGCTTTCAGCTGACCCTGGCTGCAGCCTATCGGGCGCGTCAGCTGGCCCAGGGCCACACGCCCAAGATCGACACCAAGGACAAGCCGCCCGTGGCCGCACTGCGCGAGATCGCCGCCCAGAAGGTGGGCATCGAGATGTTGCGCAAAGTCCCTACCTAAGCGGGGTTGCTTCGACGCGACCCCGGCTCCGGGGCGCGGTTCTTTGCCTTGTTGGCCGCTTGGCCGTCGCGGGGGTGTCCCGCTCGCGGGGAACGTCCGGCCATGGCGGTGATCTACAGTCTTGTATCGCGCCGCTGCCATCGCGCGTTGCGCAGGGGCGGCGGGCGCGATACGGTAGCGTTTTGAGCCGCCTCCGATGCCTGGTACGGACCGCCCCGCTCCGTTGACGCCCGACCTGCCGGCCGACTATTCGCCGGCGGTCCTGGCGCGCCGAGCGGCTGAAGTGCTGCGCAAGGCCGGCGCGGCGGTGTGGCGCTCCGGTCCCAGCGAGCCACCGCCGCCCTCGGTGGTCAGCTTTGCCCACCTAACCGACCGCCTCAAGAAGTACTTGCCGTCAGCCGAGATCGCCAGGATCAAGGACGCGTTCCGCTTCGCCGACGAGGCCCACCTCGGCCAGTTCCGCAAGACCGGCGAGCCGTACATCACGCACCCGGTGGCGGTGGCCGAGATCCTGGCCGAATGGAAGCTCGACTCGGCCGCCATCCAGGCGGCGCTGCTGCACGACGTGCTCGAGGACTCCGGCGTCAGCAAGCAGACGCTGGTCGAGCGCTTCGGCCCCGTCGTGGCCGACCTCGTCGACGGCGTCTCCAAGCTGGACCGGCTGCGCTTCGATTCCAACGAGCAGGCGCAGGCCGAGAGCTTCCGCAAGATGCTGCTGGCGATGGGCCGCGACGTGCGGGTGATCCTGATCAAGCTCGCCGACCGCCTGCACAACGTCCGCACGCTGGAGGCGATGGCGCCCGACAAGCAACGCCGCATCGCCCGCGAGACGTTGGAGATCTACGCCCCGATCGCCCACCGCCTCGGCCTGAACGCGATCTTCCGCGAGTTGCAGGAGCAGAGCTTCGCCCGCATGCACCCGCTGCGGTTCCGGGTGCTGAAGAAGGCCGTGCTGGCGGCGCGCGGCAACCGGCGCGAGGTGCTCGGCAAAATCAACGAGGCGGTGCGGCGGGCGCTGTCGCAGGCGAAGATCAAGGCCGACATCCAGGGCCGCGAGAAGACGATCTACGGCATCTATCGCAAGATGGTCGAGAAGAGCCTGTCGTTCTCGCAGGTGCTCGACATCTACGGCTTCCGCATCATCGTGCCGAGCCGGCAGGACTGCTACCTGGCGCTGGGCGCCCTGCACGCGCTGTACAAGCCGGTGCCGGGCAAGTTCAAGGACTACATCGCCATCCCCAAGCTCAACGGCTACCAGTCGCTGCACACGACGCTGCTGGGGCCGTTCGGCACGCCGGTCGAGTTCCAGATCCGCACCCGCGAGATGCACCGCGTCGCCGAATCCGGGGTCGCCGCGCACTGGCTGTACAAGACTGACGACACCTCGCTCACCGAGCTGCAGTCGCGCACCCACCAGTGGCTGCAGTCGCTGCTCGAGATCCAGAGCCAAAGTGGCGACTCGGCCGAGTTGATGGAGAACATCAAGGTCGACCTGTTTCCCGACAAGGTCTACGTCTTCACGCCCAAGGGTAAGATCGTGTCGATGCCGCGCGGCGCCACGCCGGTGGACTTCGCCTACAGCATCCACACCGACGTCGGCAACCGTTGCGTGGCGGCGCGCATCAACGGCGAGATCCAGCCGCTGCGCAGCGAGCTGAAGAACGGCGAGGTGGTCGAGATCGTCACCGGCCCGGTGGCGCGGCCCAATCCCAACTGGCTGACCTTCGTTCGCACCGGCAAGGCGCGCGCCGAGATCCGCCACTTCCTGCGCACCATCAAGCGCGAGGAGTCGGTGGAGCTCGGCGAGCGGCTGCTGGCGCAATCCGCGCGCCAGCTGGGGGTCGCGCTCGCCGACGTGCCCGCGGAGCGCTGGGAGTCGATCATCCGCGATGCGCAGGCGAAAGACCGCGAAGAAATCCTCGCCGACATCGGCCTGGGGCGGCGGCTGGCCGCCGTGGTCGCCCGTCAGCTGATGCTGGGCACCGCGCCGCCGGCGCCCGCCGAGCCCACGCCGGGGCAGGCGATCACCGAGACGAGCCGGGCGCTGTTTGCCACCGCCGGCCCGGTGGTGATCCGCGGCACCGAGGGCATGGCGCTGCAGGCGGCCAGTTGCTGCTGCCCGATCCCGGGCGACGCCATCGTCGGCCACATGCGCAAGGACCAGGGGCTTGCGGTGCACCAGGCCGAGTGCCCGAACGCCCGCCGCGGCCGGCGCGCCGATCCCGAGCGCTGGATCGACCTGCAGTGGGCCGAGGATGCCTCCGGTCCCTTCGCCGCCAAGCTGGCCATCAGCGCCGCCAACGAGCGCGGTGCGCTGGCGCGCATCGCGGTGGCGATCGCCGAGGCCGAGTCGAACATCCTGAACGTCAGCATGGACGACGAGAACGCCGAGCAGGCGCAGCTGAACTTCAAACTGCAGGTCCGCGACCGCCGCCACTTGGCGCGGGTCATGCGCCTGGTGCGGCGCGTGCCGCAGGTCTCGCGCGTCGTGCGCTTGAAACCTGGCGACAAGAACGGCGAGTAAACCGCCGGCGCTTCAGGCCGCGCGGTAGCTCACTTCGAGGACTTCCAGCATCTCCACGCCCGCCGGCGTGCGCAGCGGCACGGTGTCGCCCTCGCGCGCCTTGGTCAGCGCGCGCGCGATCGGCGAGACCCAACTGACCTTGCCGCGGGCAGGATCCACTTCGTCGATGCCGACGATCGTGATCTCCTGCTCGCGTCCGGCGCCATCGGCATAGCGCACGGTGGCGCCGAAGAAGATCTGGTCGGTCGGCGGGCGGGTGGCGGGGTCGATGACTTCGGCCGCGTCGAGCCGCTTGGTCAGGAAGCGGATCCGGCGATCGATCTCGCGCAGCCGCTTCTTGCCGTAGATGTAGTCGCCGTTTTCCGAGCGGTCGCCGTTGGACGCCGCCCACGACACCGTGCGGACCACCTCCGGCCGCTCGACGTTCAGCAGGTGCAGCAACTCCTCCTTGAGCCGCCGGTGACCGGCCGGCGTGATGTAGTTCTTGCTGCCGGCGGGAATCTCCGGCAGCGCGACGTCGTCGTCATCCTCGACGTCAGCTTCGCGGACGAAGGCTTTGTTCATTGACGCGCAAAACAGCAAGGCAAGATTGGCGGGCCGACTCTACGGCCTCCGTGCCAGTTAACTCCGAGTCGCGCGTGTAGCAACTCGTGTAGCAACCGCCGTTTTCCCTCTGCCCGATCCGTAAAAAACCTTACAGATCAATGATTTGGAGTGTTTTGGGGTGGCCGATGGGACTCGAACCCACAACAACCGGAATCACAATCCGGGACTCTACCGTTGAGCTACGGCCACCACGTGTTCATCTCTGGCCTGCCCGGCAGGACTCGAACCTGCGACCCCCGGCTTAGAAGGCCGGTGCTCTATCCAGCTGAGCTACGGGCAGGTCGAGCTGTCGGGCCGGGCGCAGGCAGTCGGTGCAGGTGCTGGTCGGGGCGAGAGGATTCGAACCTCCGACCCCCTGCGCCCAAGGCAGGTGCGCTACCAGGCTGCGCTACGCCCCGGAGACCGCGAATCATACGCGTGCGGCAGCACCGCAGCAATTTGACGCCGCAGGGCGTTGCCAGGGCGGATTCGGCGGTCGTTCCCCATCGCGGCTCCAAGTCGGCGGCGAGCGAAGACCGTTGCCGGACAGCGGTTCGATCACGGCGCTGCAACGCCAGCGGCCCGATCAGCCGACACGAGGGCGGCTGACGTTCCCGGAATGGCCGGCTCAGGGACAACGACGCCCCCTGCACCGCGGACAAGCGGCGAACCCAACGTCGCCCGCAAAGCCCCGGGCTCGCCGCGAGAGCGCCGCTCACGCCGCGCGCTTCAGCGGCGCGTGTTCGTCCGCCGCTCGCAGGCGCGCCGCCGGCAGCCAGGCGCGGAAGTTGCTTCCCCGCCCGACCTCGGACTCGATCAGCAGCCTGCCCTGGTGCCGCATCAGCACGTGCTTGACGATCGCCAGTCCAAGCCCCGTACCCCCGGTCTCGCGCGAGCGGCTGCGGTCGACGCGGTAGAAGCGTTCGGTCAGTCGCGGCAGGTGTTCGGCGGCAATGCCTATGCCCGTGTCCGTCACCTCGAACACGGCACCGCCGTCTTGCGCGCGCCAGGCGAGCGTGATGCGGCCGCCGCTGGGCGTGTAGCGGATCGCGTTGGACATCAGGTTGCCGAAGGCGCTGCGCAGCTCGTCGCGGCTGCCGCGCACTCGCATCGGTTCGGCGTGGCTGGCGATGTCGTGCCGGCCCGCGGACAGCGCCCTCGCCTCCGCCTCCAGCTCGGCCACAAGCGCCGGCACGTCCACGTCGTCGTCGACGAGCGGCGTTTCCTCCGCCTCCAGGCGCGACAGCATCAGCAGGTCCTCGACCAGCCGGCTCATGCGGCTGGCCTGCTCCTGCATCAGCCGCAGGTGCCGCTGCCGCAGCTCGTCCAGCGGCGGCTGCGCATCGAGCAGCGTCTCCAGGAAGCCGTTGACCACCGTCAGCGGTGTGCGCAGCTCGTGCGACACGTTGGCCACGAAGTCGCGCCGCATCGCGTCCAGCCGCTCCGCCTGGGTGACGTCGCGGGTCATGATGATCGAGCGCGCGGGCTCGAACTCGATCACCCGTACCGATAGCGCCAGCGTCGGGTTGGCCAGCGGCCGCAGCAGCAGCGGCTCGTCGAAGGCGTTCGACGTCATGTAGGCGATGAAGGCCGGGTCGCGCACCAGGTTGGTGATGCGCAGCCCCTGGTCAGCCTGCAGCCGGATCCCGAAGTGCTGCTCGGCCACCGGATTGCACCACTCGATCTGCAGCGCCGCGTCGACGAGCACGATCCCCTCGGGCAGCGCGCTGATGGTGCGCCGGAAGCGGGCTTCGTTCTCTTCCAGGCGGCGGGCGCTGATCTCGGAGGCCCGCCGGGTCTTGTACAGGCGGTTGAACACTTCCGTCCAGCTGCCCCAGCCACCCGGGATCGAGGACAGGGACGGCTGCTCCAGCCAGGCGCCGAGCAGCGACAGGTAGTGCAGGTGCAGCGCGAAGAACGCACCGAGCATGCCCAGCGCCACCCACAGCGCCGCTTCCGTGCCGAAGCCCGCGCCCACGGCCAGCGCCACCGCCGCGACGATCAGCAGGCGAATGAACGCCGGCAGGATCACGCGGATCCTGCGCCGTAGCTCCCCGGACATGGAACGAGTCTACTGCTCGCTGCGGGCGGAAAGCCGATAGCCCAAGCCGCGCACCGTCTGCACCAGGCCCTGCGCGCCGGCGGTGGCCAGCGCCTTGCGCAGCCGCAGCACGTGCACATCGACCGTGCGCTCTTCGATGACGACGTGGTCGCCCCAGACGTTGTCGAGCAACTGACTGCGCGAGAAGACGCGCTCGGGGTGGCCGGCGAGGAACTTCAGCAGCTTGAATTCCGCCAGCCCCATTTTGACCGGCTTGCCGTCGACCGAAACCTCGTGCCGGGCCGGATCGATGGTCAGCGGCCCATAACTGAGCATCTCGCCGCTGTGCTGCGGCGCGCGGCGGCGGAAGACGGCCTTCACGCGCGAGACCAGCTCGCGCGGCGAAAAGGGCTTGACGACGTAGTCGTCCGCGCCCGCATCGAGACCGGCCACCTTGTCGCTCTCCGCGCTCTTCGCCGTCAGCAGGATGATCGGCAGGCTGCGGGTGCGCTCCTCACCGCGCAAGTCGCGCAGCAGCTCGAGACCGGGGCGGTCAGGCAGCATCCAGTCGAGGATCACCAGGTCGGGCAGCTCCTGCCGGATCGCCTCCTGCGCCGCCCGCGCTGACTCGACACGCCGCACTTTGTAGCCGCTGCTGGCGCAGGAAAACGACACCAGCTCCTGAATCGCCGGCTCGTCCTCGACCACCAGGATCGATCCCTCCATCGGCGCCTACCCCTGCGAGACCGCCCGTTCCACGTCCTCCAGCGATGCATGCCGAACGTCGGTGCCCTTGGCGATGAAGATCACGTGCTCAGCGATGTTCTTCGCGTGATCGCCGATGCGCTCGATTGCCTTGACCACCCAGACGGTGTCGATCGCCGCCGAGATCGAGCGTGGATCCTCCATCATGTAGGTGATCAGCTGCCGCAGCATGGCCTTGAAGCGCTCGTCGATGCCGGCGTCGTCGCGGATGATCGCCGCTGCCGACTGCGCGTCGAGGCGAGCGAAAGCATCGAGCGAACGGTGCAGCAGTCGCGCCGCGATCTCGCCGGTCTGGCGCAAGTCCGGAACGCGATGCACGCCGAAACTGCCACCCTTGTCTTTCATCCACTTGGCGGCGCGCGCAATTTTCGACGCCTCGTCGCCAACGCGTTCAAGATCAGTGATCGTCTTGGCCACACCCATAACCAGTCGCAGGTCGCTCGCCGTCGGCTGCCGCCTTGCAATCACCTGGTTGACCATCTGGTCGAGCTCAAGCTGCAGGTCGTTGACGCGGCGGTCGGTCCCAATCACGCTGTCGGCGAGCGCCGCGTCCCCCGACTCGAAGGCGTCCAGCGCGGTCTTCAGCTGCGACTCGGCCAGGCCGCCCATGCGCAAGATGCTCGAGCGCATCGACTCCAGCTCGACGTCGTACTGCTTGAAAGAGTGTTCTCCGGCAATCATCTCGTCCCCTGATCGCGCCCTGACTAGCCGAACCGGCCGGTGATGTAATCCTCGGTGTGCTTTTTCTTCGGCTTGAGGAACAGCTGCTCCGTCGCCCCAAACTCGACCAACTCGCCGAGATACATGTAGGCGGTGTAGTCGCTGACCCGCGCTGCTTGCTGCAAGTTATGCGTCACGATGATGATCGTGTACTTGTCTTTCAGCTCCGCAATGAGCTCTTCGACCTTGGCGGTGGCGATCGGGTCGAGCGCGGAACACGGTTCGTCCAGCAGCAGAACCTCCGGCTCAAGTGCGATAGCGCGGGCGATGACCAGCCGCTGCTGCTGGCCACCCGACAGGCTCATACCGCTGATATCGAGGCGGTCCTTGACCTCGTCCCACAATGCCGCGCGGCGCAACGCCTTCTCGACCGTCTCATCCAGCACCGACTTGTTATTGATGCCGACGATGCGCAAACCGTAGGCCACGTTTTCGTAGATCGACTTCGGAAACGGATTCGGCTTTTGGAACACCATACCGACGCGGCGGCGCAGCTGCGCCACGTTGACATCCCGGTCCATGATGTTCTTGCCATCGAGCAGGATCTGTCCCTCGATGCGGCAGATATCGACCAGATCGTTCATCCGGTTGAAGCAGCGCAGCAGCGTCGACTTGCCGCAACCGCTCGGTCCGATGAAGGCGGTGATCCGGTTGTGCGGGATCTCCAGGTTGATGTTCTTCAGCGCCTGCAGGCTGCCGTAATACAGGTTGAGATTGCGCACCGCCAGGGAAGTGCGGATTTGTGCAGTCGCCTCGGCAGCCGCGGCGCGGTCAAGCGCGCCGATGTTGATCGCATGGCCGCTGGAGGTCCGCGCTGCCATCGTTCCATCCGACATAGATATTCTCCTTAAGTACCCCGGATCAGACGCCTTCGAGGCCCTTGTACCGCTCGCGCAGCCGGTTGCGCAGTGAGATGGCCGCCAGGTTCAGCACGACGATGACGACCACCAGCAAAAGCGCGGTGGCGTACACGAGCGGTCGCGCTGCCTCGACGTTCGGGCTCTGGAAGCCGACGTCGTAGATATGAAAGCCCAGGTGCATGAACTTGCGTTCTAAGTGCACAAAGGGGAAGAAACCGTCCACTGGCAGCGCCGGGGCCAGCTTCACGACGCCGACCAGCATTAGCGGCGCCACCTCACCAGCCGCCCGCGCTACCGCAAGGATCAGCCCCGTCATCATCGCCGGGCTGGCGATCGGCAGTACCGTCCGCCACAGAGTCTCCGCCTTGGTGGCGCCCAGCGCCAGGCTCCCCTCGCGGATCGACCGCGGCACCCGCGACAGCCCTTCTTCAGTGGCGACGATCACCACCGGCAGCGTCAGGATGGCCAAAGTCAGCGACGCCCACAGGATGCCAGGGCTGCCAAAAGTCGGCGCCGGCAGCGCCTCGGGGAAAAACAGATGGTCGATGTTGTGGCCAAGCACATAGACGAAGAAGCCGAGGCCAAACACACCATAGACGATGGATGGGACACCCGCCAGGTTATTCACCGAGATACGGATGCTCCGGATCAGCGGTCCGGGCTTGGCGTACTCGCGCATGTAGACCGCCGCAATCACGCCTAGCGGCGTGACCACGATCGACATCAAAATCACCATCATGACCGTGCCGAAGATGGCCGGGAAAATACCGCCTTCGGTATTCGCTTCGCGCGGGTCGTCCGTCAAGAACTCCCAAAACTTACGCACATAATGTGCGACCTTTTGCGGCGTCGACATCGCGTTGGCCTGATAGACCTCTGCGACCTTCGCCAACGGCACCTCGATCACACGGCCATCCATGATTTCGGCCGCCAGCGCGTCGCGGGCGATGTCCTTCCGTAATTCCGCCAACCGCTGCGTCAGGGCGTCGAATTCCCCCTGTCTTTTCGTCCGCTCGGCCTCGATCTGCGCCTTGGCGGCATCGGTCAGCGCATTATTCAGCTGCAACTTGCGCTCGCGCAGACGAAGCTGCTCGATGTGATAGTTGACCTTCCCGATGTCGTGCTTCTCGATACGCAGGATTTCGCGGAACAGCGCATTGGCCCGCTCCACGCGCCGGCGCAGCTCGGGCATCGCCGCTGCACCCTCGGCCACGACCTGACCGTTTTCCTTGACCTGCTTCAAATGGCCATAAAAATTGCCCCACTCGTGCCGCTCGACCGTCACGAGGTCCTGCGGAAAGGCGACATCGCTGACCAACGGGCGAGGAAACCAGCGGAAGTCGACGCCGGTGATGTCCCGGTTGCCGAGCTTGACCAGCGAACGCGAGACGAATGCCGCGTCGGTCTTGATGTTGAAGCCGGACTCGATCAGCCGGCGTGTCGCAACCTCCTCGGTCTCTCGAATTTCCCCGATGACGCGGATCGGCTTGCCATCCTTTTCAATGAAAGTGAATTCGGCGACGCTGCCCGGCCAGAAATAGCCAAGACCCTGAAACGCCGTCAGCCACAGCACGCCGAAGACGAGGATCAGCGAGATCGCCACCGTGCCGCCAGTGAACCAAATCCACGGCGTACCTTCCTTGAACCAGTCCTTCATCGCCGCTCCCGCCTCAGATCGAGCTGTATTTTTCGCGCAGTCTCTGCCTGACCAACTCGGCCGCCGTGTTGACGACGAAGGTAAAGACAAACAGCACCAGCGCGCTGAGGAACAGTAGCCGGTAATGCGTCGTTCCCACCGCCGCCTCCGGCATTTCGACGCCGATGTTCGCTGACAGGGTGCGGAAGCCGGTGAAGATGCTCAGGTCCATGACCGCGGTGTTGCCGGTGGCCATCAGCACGATCATCGTCTCGCCGACCGCCCGGCCCAGTCCGATCATCACCGCCGAGAAGATCCCGGGGCTCGCGGTCAGCAGCACGACACGGGTTAGCGTCTGCCAGGGGGTGGCCCCGAGCGCGAGCGAGCCGCTGGTCAAATGGCGCGGCACCTGGAAGATCGCGTCTTCCGCGATCGAAAAGATCGTCGGCGTCACCGCGAAGCCCATTGCGATGCCTACCACCAACGAATTGCGCTGCTCGTAGGTAACCCCAAGTTCGTTGCTGAGCCAGTTCGGCATGTCGCCATTGAAGAACGCCACCTCGACCGTATGACCAATCTGAAAGCAGAACCAGATCGCCAACATCACGACCGGGATCAACATGGCTGCCTCCCAGCCCGGTGCGACGCGTTCGGTCAGCGCATGAGGCAGGAGCCGCCACACCCAGGCTGCCGCCAGAATAGCCAGTGGAATGACGACAAAGCACAGCAGCACGGCCGGCAGATTGTTGTCGGCCAGCGGCGCCAGCCACAGGCCGGCCAGAAAGCCGAGAATGACTGTCGGCAGCGCCTCCATGATTTCGATCGACGGCTTGACCACGGTCCGCAGCCTGGCCGACATGAAATAGGCAGCATAGATCGCGCCGAGAATTGCCAACGGGATTGACACCAGCATCGCGTAGAAAGCTGCTTTCAACGTACCGAGCGTCAACGGCGCCAGGCTGAACTTCGGCTCGAAGTCGGATGTCCCTGCCGACGACTGCCACAGGTACTCCGGCCGCTCGTAGCCCTCGTACCACACCTTTTGCCAGAGCGCGTAGAACGAGACTTCCGGAAAATTGTTCGTCATCCCGTTAGCCCACATCCGCCCTTGGGCGTCGGCAACTAGCAACGCATTGGCGCGCGGCGCGATCTCGATGCGAGCGATCGGCTGGTCGCTGTAGCGACGCTCCGCGAGCAGACGACGCGAGGTCGCGTAGTACACGGCAACGTTGCCCTGGGCGTCTCCCGCAGCGAAGCCCTTACGGAAGTGCTCGGCCGTCAAGGTAGTGATCGCCGCGGGCATCTTTTCGAATTCGCGGATCCTGGTCATGACGGGCACGTTGTCGGCGTTGCGCACGCCGAACCACTGCACGAGCGAACCCTTGTCGCCGCCGGCAATCAAGGAATAGCCCCCGCTGAGAACGGCCGTGGCGGCGATCTTCTCGCCGGCAGGCAACGGCTCGAACTTGGACATCAATACCGGGGTGGCCTTATTCTCAATATTGAACTGACTGACGAAACGGTCATCGTGCACGATCCACAACTCGCGCTGCTTAGACTCGACGATGACCTCGCGGACCTCGCCCTCGACCGCCGGAACGGCGGCATCCGTCCGCTCAAGTTTGACCTCGCCCGTGATCAGGTTCTTGCTGCCAGCCAGCGAGGTCAGTATGACGCGACGGTCAGCCGTGAGCGCAGCGATCGTGACTTTTTCGCCCTCGGCTTGCACGCTGAGCTGCCGGATCGGCGCCCGATTGGCATCGACCTCGATCGGCGCCTCGCCGAACGGATACTCGACTTTCGGCGTGACTAGCCGCACGTCATTGGGAAAGGTCACTTCAAAGTTCTGGCGGAAAACGATGACGCGACCGTCGTCGAGGCCGAACGCCTTATAACGGTGCGACGCCTCGCCGGCGCCGAACGCCGTCACGGCCGCACCGGCGGGAACGGGAACCCGAAGCTCGCTCAACGGCGCGCCGGACTGAAACTTGAAGTAGCGAATGACGCCGTCGACACCGAAGGAAACGCCGACTTCGTGCAACTCGTCCAGCGTTAGCCCGGCCGGTACCGACGGACCGGCTGCGGGCGATGCCACCGTCCGCGCCGGCTCCAGGTGCGCCGGCATGAAAATCGGTACCACGACGCTGGCGAGATAAACGACGATCACCGTGATCGCAATGATCACGCTCAACCCGCCCACCGTCATGACGCGCTTGAACCACGCGTCACGAACGAGGCGACGGCTAATGTTGCGATCGACGACCTGCGTCGTCGTCACGGCATCGCTGGCCGCGGCTGCACTCACGATTCCTCCCTTCCGCCCGGCAAAAGGGGTGGCGGACCGGCCACCCCGGCCGTTTTCGCGGGCGTCCTTCTAACTGCGCCGACGCAACGACGGACTAACGGCCAGACCGCAGCGCCTTGAACTGCTCCATCAGCGCCGTCGGCCGACCCTGCTTGACCGTGTCCTTGTTCAGCGCGTAGATCACCGAGGCGCCCTTCGGACCCTCCCCGATGGTCGCGAACGTGTAGGTCATTTCTTGGTGTGCCAGGTATTCCTCGAAATCCTTGGCGCTGCCGAAGACGAGGTAGCGCCCATCCTTGACGATCTCGCCGTAAAAAGGATCCTTCATCGGCACCTTTTTGTCGAAGATCATCTCAGCCTTGCTCGGGCGATTCGCCTTCACGTCGTCGTCGGTGATACCGAACACCACGGTCTCGCCGTTCGGCCCGACACCGATCCGCGTCCGCGTCAGAGGAACCTCGCCGTGTTCCCGATACATGAGGTAATTCTTGGCGTCGCCGAAGACATACCAACGCCCGTCTTCCGCCATCACGATGAAGTAGTGCATCCGGTCCGACACCGCAGGTGCCGCCGCCGCTGGCGCGGCCGGCGCAGCCGCCGTAGGCATCGACTTAGCCGGCGGCACCGGATCAGTCGCGCAAGCCGCCACGACGGAGACGGCAGCCGCGGCGACCATCGACTTCACGAACATTGTCTGCATGAGACTCTCCTCAATTGGGAAGTCGCCGGCGGACCCATGCCGCAGGCCCGGCCCGCCAAGGCACGCGACGCGTTACTTCATCAATTCGGCCAGGGCCGCAGCCGCCATCTTGGCCGGCATCGGGACGAAACCATCCTTCACCACGACCTGCTGGCCTTCCTTCGACAACACCATCTTGAAGAACTCGCGCTCCAGCGGCGGCAGCGGCTGGTTGGGCTTCTTGTTGACGTAGACGTACAGAATCCGCGCCAGCGGATACGTACCGTCAATCGCGTGCGCGCCATCGGCTTCGACGCAGGTACCGCCGGTCGTCTTCGACAGCGGCAGCGCCCGCACGCCAGAAGTCTTGTAGCCGATACCCGAGTAGCCGATTGCATTGAGCTGCCCGGTGACACTTTGCACCACCGAGGCCGAACCCGGCTGTTCGGCGACGTTCTTCTTCAGGTCGCCGCGGCACAGGGCCACTTCCTTGAAGTAACCGTAGGTTCCCGACACCGAATTGCGGCTATACAGGGCGATGTCGCGATTGGCCCAATCGCCGGTCATGCCGACCTGACCCCACTTCGTGATGTCGGTCGGATGGCCGCACTTGCGGGTCGCCGAGAAAATGGCATCGACCTGCGGCACGGAAAGACACTTCAGCGGGTTGTCCTTGTTCACGTAAACGGCCAGCGCGTCGATCGCCACCGGCACCGCAGTGGGCTTGTAGCCGTGCTTTTTTTCGAAGGCCTCGACTTCCTTGGCGTTCATCACCCGGCTCATCGGGCCGAAATTCGACGCGCCCTCGATCAGCGCCGGGGGAGCGGTCGACGAACCCGCCCCCTGGATCTGGATGTTGACGTTCGGGTAGAAGCGTTTGAAGGTCTCCGCCCACAGGGTCATCAGATTGTTCAGGGTGTCGGAGCCGACGCTCGTGAAATTGCCAGAGACGCCGGAGGCTTTTTGGTACGAAGGTAAGGCGGGGTCGACCTGGACAGCCTGCGCCAGGGCGGCGGAAGAAGCGAAACTCAGCGCAACAGACAGACCGATGGCCGACAAAGCGTTCTTGAGCATGGAACTGAACTCCTAGGGAATGGGAAGCGTCTTGAGGACGGCGCCGGGACGATGCCCCGTCGACTCTCGCATTCTGGGCGCCTGTAATGACGTTTCTGTGACATGTCGCGACATTTTTCGGCTTGACCCCGGCGATCGTCTTCAACTCATGCAACCGAAACCCGTGACCGCGCCGGCGTGTCACAGGACCGTCACATTCAGCCGACACCATCAGCGTTGTCGTTGCGAGTCGTGCGATTGTTGCGCTCGGGCGGACCAGGTAGTCCAGCCCGTGAGGCATTCCTCCCTTGTGCAGGCGCTGCCGGCTCACAGTGCCACTGCATATTGCGTTCGCGGCAGGCGCATCGATCGCCCTCGTCGAACGCGCACCGGCACGAGCAACCAGCCCTCATGGCCAATCCACCGCGATGGACGTCACGCCCACACCGCCGCGTGCGGCATCGAACCTCGATTGGGACCCGTCGACCTGCCAGTCGCTGATCGCGGAGCTTTCCGCGCTGCGTCAGGCGCTGCTGCAGCGGGAAACGGCGCTGGCCGGCGTGCTGTCCCAGGTCGAGCCGAGTTATTCGGCCAGTGCCCGCAACTTGGTGCACTACCTGGAATTGCGCCGAGTCGACCTGCGTCCGCTGCAGGAAAAGCTGGCCCGGCTGGGCATCTCCTCGCTCGGCCGCTCGGAGTCGCACGTACTGGCCAACGTGGACAAGGCGCTCGGCATCCTGCATCGGCTCGCCGGGCTCGAGTGGAGCGGCCGCGCGGCCGACGAGCCCGCCGGCATCAACACCAGCCGCACGTTGCTCGACCGCCATACGCACGCCCTGTTTGACGCGTCGCCTGCCGGACGACGGGTGCGGATCATGGTTACGCTGCCGTCGGAGGCAGCCACTGACTACGGTCTCGTCAAGCGGCTGGTCGCCGCCGGCATGGACGTGGCGCGCATCAACTGCGCCCACGATGGGCCGGAACAATGGCGAGCAATGGCCGGTCTCGTACGACGCGCGGCCCACGCGGCGGGCCGATCGGTGAGGATCCTGATGGATCTGGGCGGGCCAAAGCTGCGCACCGAGTCGCTGCCGCCGCGGCCAGCGGTTCTGAAGCTCAAGCCCGAGCGCGACGATCTCGGCCGCGTCATTGCGCCGGCTCGGCTCGGCCTGCGCGCGGATGCGGCTTCACCGCCAGTCGAAGGGGCCACGGCGCAGGCTACCGTAGACGCCGCCTGGCTCTCGGAATTGCGGGTACGCGACGTTGTCCGCCTCGTCGATGCGCGCGGCGCCAAGCGTGAACTGATCGTCGAACGGCGCGACGCGCAAGGCGTGCTGCTGCACTGTGAGAAAACCGCCTACCTGGTGCCGAAGACCGAACTGTTGCGGCCTCATCGGGGCCATGCGCCGCGGTCTTGCCGGCTGAGCGGGCTGCCGCGGCGGCCTAGTTTTCTCCTCGTTCAACGCGCCGACGTGCTGCGGCTGGCGCGCAGCGAGGCGATAACTTCGAGCCGCGGTATCGGCGCCCGCCGGCGCCTGCACACCATCGGCTGCACGCTGCCCGAAGTATTCGCACAGGTGCGCAAGGGCGAGCGGGTCTGGTTCGACGACGGCCGTATCGGTGGCGTGATTCGCGCCGCCACCGCCGACTGGATGGAAGTCGAGATCACCGACGCCCGGGAAAGCGGCGAAAAACTCGGCGAGGACAAAGGCATCAATCTGCCGGACAGCGAGCTGTCGCTGCCTGCCCTGACGGCGCAGGATCTGGTCGATCTCGAAGTGGCGGCCAATTGTGCTGACATGGTCGGGCTGTCTTTTGCCCAGGCGCCTGCCGACATCGAGCAGTTGCGATCGCGGCTCAAGGAGCTCGGCGCCGATGGACTGGGCGTGGTGCTGAAAGTCGAGACGCGGCGCGGTTTCGACAATCTACCGGCGTTGCTGCTGGCGGCGATGAAGGATCGCGCAGTCGGCGTCATGATCGCCCGCGGCGACCTCGCCGTCGAATGCGGCTACGAGCGCCTGGCCGAGGTTCAGGAAGAAATCCTCTGGGCCTGCGAGGCGGCGCACATGCCGGTAATCTGGGCGACCCAGGTGCTGGAGTCGCTGGCCAAGACCGGCCGCCCTTCGCGATCCGAAATCACCGACGCGGCGATGAGCGAGCGCGCCGAATGCGTGATGCTGAACAAAGGCCCGTACATCGTCGACGCGATGCGGACCCTGGATGACATCCTCAAACGGATGCAGGCGCACCAGTCGAAGAAGCGGCAGCTGCTTCGCGCGCTACGCTCCTGGGACCCACGGGAAATCGCAAGTGCTCCCATGACCTAGCGATGCCTTGAACGCGATACGCATCCGCTTTTGGCGACGCGCCGGTCGCGGCCGGCCTGCTAGCTTCGCCGTGGATACTCACAGAGGCGTCCGTGGCGGTCAGCATGACACGTCATCACCAGGTTGCATTCCCTGGGTCGCCCCCGTCGATTCTCGATCTTTTGAGACCAATCATGGACGCGTCGATGTGATATTGCAAAGCAGCATCGGGCGGTATCTTTCGCGCCAACGATTTTTCTTCCGCCAACCGGCACTGAGGTCAGCAACGATGTTCGCGATCCAGAAACTCGAGGAATACCTGCAGACGCGCGCCTCTGCCGCCGCTGCGGGCGAACTGAAACGGCTTGTCGAGGCACTCAAACAGGAGGCCGAATACCCACTCGCCCGTCTCTACGAAATCGATTTCGACGCCTTCGAACTCGCACTGGCCGTATTGCATGACTGGCGGATCGACCGCTACTACGCCGATCGCGTGCCGGCGCTGGCACGTCTGACCGGTGCGGCCGGAGAGTCTTCGGTCATCGCCTGACTTAGGCTGCCGTCGCGCCGGCTAGCCCGGATATTTCACGGGCATGTGGCATTGGCGCGGCTGCCGGGGAGAGCCCGGTGGCGCGAGATGGGCGCAGGCGCAGCCGAAGCAACGTCCAGTGGCGCTTCGGCCCGCCGCGGCCGGCGCGGCCTGCGAGCGGCGCCGTGCAACGCAGTCGCCTGCCCAGGGGTACGCGCGAGCAGCGGATCGCAAGATGGCTGGCTGCTCGCCGCGCTAACTCGCGTCGCCCCGACCGTCCAGCGTGGATTGCCGCCCGCGTGTTGCAAGGGCCCGCGGCAGTTCGGCCATGAACGCCGACGCGGGCGGCCTCGTGCAAGCTCCGGGCTAGCGCGCCGGCGCAGCCTGCAGGCGCGACAGGCGCTGCGCCAGCGGCGCCTGGTTGACGGTCGCCGCGAACACCGCCTCCACCTGCTCCGCGATGCGGTCCCAGCCCATCGCGCAGGCGGTTTCGCGCGCGCGCCGGCCCAGTTGCTTGAGCCGCGACGGCTCGCGCGCCAGTTCGACGGCGATGGCGACGAAGCGCAGCGAATCGTCGAAGGGCGCGAGCAGGCCGTTGTCGCCGTTGCGGATGAGCGCGCCGGCCGCGGCGTAGTCGTAGGCGAGCACCGGCAGGCCGCTAGCCATCGCTTCCGGCGTAACGTTGCCGAAGGTTTCGGTGACGCTCGGGAAGATGAACAGATCGCCCGAGGCGTAGTGCGCGGCCAAATCTTCGCCGCTTCTCATGCCGGCGAAGTGCGCCTCCGGGCACTGCCCCTCCATCCAGCGCCGCGCCGGCCCGTCGCCGACCAGCACCAGCTTCACGCGGGGATTCACCCGCCGCATCGAGCGGTAGGCCGAGGCCAGCACGCCGAGGTTCTTCTCCGGCGCCAGCCGGCCCACGTGCAGCGCGACGAGATCGTCCGGCGCGGCGCCCCCCGCACGTCGAAGCTCGTCGCTGCGGCGCGCGGGATCGAACAGCCGCGTGTCGACCCCGCGCGCCA
>CALGWX010000061.1 GCA_937936215.1 uncultured Burkholderiaceae bacterium
CCTGCCGCTGGCGCGGGTGGCTGAGCAGGTGGGCTACCACTCGGATGCCGTGTTCTCGAAGGCGTTCCGGCGTGTGACCGGAAGCGCGCCCGGCGCCTGGCGAAGGATGGTGCGGCTGGTGCCGGTGGCCGGTGGTCAGGGACCCGCGCCGCAGGCGGCCGCGGGCGGGGGGTTCGTGGAGTTGCCGGCGGCGGTCGGCCGCACTTCGGCTGGCAGCTCGATCGGGTCGGCGCGAGACCGAGCCAAAGCGCCGCTCGCTGCGGGCAGCGACGCTGCCGCCCAACCGGATCGCCCGCGCTCCGCTGCGCCGAGGCGCCGCCGCGGCTCGTCGCGCCGCTCGCGTACGCTTGCTGCATGAGCAACGGCTTTGCCAACCCGCGCGAGACGTGGGACGCGCGCTTCGACCGCGTCGAGTACATCTTCGGCACCGCGCCGAACGTCTTTCTCGCCTCGCAGCGGGCGCTTCTCGCGCCGGGGCAGCGCGCGCTTTGCGTCGCCGACGGCGAAGGGCGCAACAGCGTCTGGCTGGCCCAGCAGGGACTCGTCGTCACCGCGTTCGACATCGCGCCGCGCGGCGTGGCCAAGGCACGCGCCCTGGCGGCGAAGGCGGGCGTCGCGGTCGACTACCACGTGGCCAGCGTCGAGGACTGGGAATGGACGCCCGAGCGCTTCGACGTGGTGGCGGCGATCTTCGTGCAGTTCGCGCCGCCGGCCGTGCGTGAGCGGATGTTCGCCGGCATGATGCAGACGCTGAAGCCCGGCGGCCTGCTGCTGCTGCAGGGCTACACGCCGCGCCAGCTCGACTACCGCACCGGCGGCCCGCCGTGCGCGGAGCACCTGTACACACCGCAACTGCTGCGCGAGGCCTTCGCCGCCCACGAGATCGTCGCGCTGCGCGAGCATGACGACGTGCTCGCCGAGGGCACGCAGCATGCCGGCATGTCGGCGCTGATCGACTGCGTGGTGCGCAAGCGGTAGCTGGCAGACCCAGTGCGCCGCGCGGCGGCCGCGCAGGCATCGGCCGAGGGCGCTTGGGACGGCGTTGCCTTCTGCTGGCCCGCGCGTCGGCGGGACGCGCCTCGCGATGCGGCAGCCGGCGGCGGGTTCGCATCGCCGCCCGCCGCGCCCTGCCCGCGGCACGTCCCTGCCGAGGGTGGTCTAATCGCCGCCTTCGCCCCATCAGGCTGACGTCTCGATGTCGCTGCCGCCCCTGCTGCAACGCCTGCGCCTGCCGGTCATCGGCGCGCCGATGTTCATCGTCTCCAACCCCGAACTGGTGCTGGCGCAGTGCAAGGCCGGCATCGTCGGCAGCTTTCCGGCGCTGAACGCGCGGCCGCCCGAGCTGCTCGACGAGTGGCTCACCCGCATCGAAACGGAGCTGGCGGCGCATCGGGCGGCGAACCCGCAGGCCGCGGTGGCGCCGTTCGCCGTCAACCAGATCGTCCACGCGAGCAACGACCGGCTGGGCCGCGACCTCGACGTGTGCGTGCGGCACCGGGTGCCGATCTTCATCACCAGCCTGCGCGCGCCCGATGCGGTGGTCGAGGCCGCGCACAGCTACGGCGCGCTGGTGTTCCACGACGTGACCAACATCAAGCACGCGCAGCGGGCGCTCGCCGCTGGCGTGGACGGCCTGATCCTGGTGGCGGCCGGTGCCGGCGGGCATGCCGGCCGGCTGTCGCCGTTCGCGCTGGTGCCGGAGGTGCGCGCGTTCTACGACGGCACGATCATCCTGTCGGGCGCGATCGCCTCCGGCGGCGCCATCCTCGCCGCGCAGGCCCTCGGCGCCGACCTCGCCTACATCGGCACCCGCTTCATCGCCAGCCACGAGGCCAACGCGCCGGAGGCGTACAAGCAGATGATCGTGGCCTCGCGCGCCGAGGACATCGTCTACACGAATCTCTTCACCGGCGTGCACGGCAACTACCTGCGCGGCAGCATCGTCAACGCCGGTCTCGACCCCGACGCGCTGCCGGAGTCGGACAAGGGCGCGATGAACTTCGGCTCCGGCCGCAGCAAGGCCTGGCGCGACATCTGGGGCGCCGGCCAGGGCGTGGGCCAGATCGGCGAGGTGCTGCCCACCGCCGAGATCGTCGCGCGCCTGGAGCGCGAGTACCTGGCCGCGCGCGAGCGGTTGCAGCTTGCGCCGCGGCCGGTCACGTAAAGGAGCCTGATATGCACTACCGACCGCTGGGCCGCAGCGGGCTGAAGGTCAGCGAACTGTCCTTCGGCTCCTGGGTCACGTACGGCAACCAGGTCGACACCGCCGCCGCCCGCGAGCTGATGGCCGCGGCGTGGGACGCCGGCGTCAACTTCTTCGACAACGCCGAGATCTACGCCCGCGGCGGCGCCGAGCGGATCATGGGCGAGGCGATCAAGTCGCTCCGCTGGCCGCGGCAGAAGTTCATCGTCTCGACCAAGTTCTACTGGGGGCTCGGCGACGGCCCGAACGAGAAGAACACGCTGAACGCCAAGTACCTGCGGCACGCGATCGAGGGGTCGCTCGCCCGCCTCGGGCTGGACTACGTCGACCTGGTGTTCTGCCACCGGCCGGACCCGCACACGCCGATCGAGGAAACGGTGTGGGCGATGCACCGGATGATCGAGCGCGGCCAGGCGCTGTACTGGGGCACCAGCGAGTGGAGCGCGGACGAGATCCGCGCCGCGTGGATGATCGCCGAGCGGCATGCGCTGGCGAAGCCGGTGATGGAGCAGCCGCAGTACAACCTGCTGCACCGTAAGCGCGTCGAGCAGGAGTACGCGCGGCTGTACGAGGACATCGGCCTGGGGCTGACCACGTGGAGCCCGCTGGCCAGCGGGCTGCTGACCGGCAAGTACCGCGGCGGCATCCCCGCCGGCAGCCGCGGCGCGGTGGAAAGCTACGCCTTCCTGCGGCCGCGCCTGACCGACGCCAAGGGCAACGAGATCGTCTCCCGCCTCGAGCCGATCGCGCAGGAGCTCGGCTGCACGCTGGCGCAGCTCGCGCTGGCCTGGTGCCTGAAGAACCCGCGCGTGTCGACGGTGATCACCGGCGCCACCCGCGTGGCGCAGGTGCAGGAGAACATGCAGGCGCTAGAGGTGGCGCCGAAGCTCACGCCGGACGTGCTGGCGCGCATCGACGCGGTGGTGGGCAGCCATTACGAGTGACGATGGCGGGCGAAGTGGCTCCCCAGGGCGCCGCGGCTCGCGCGGGCGCCCCGCCGTCGCGTGGCTGGAACTTGGCCGCGCACGCGGGCGCCGGCGGGAAGCGGCGATGAAATCGCGGGCCGTGGCGCGCAACGCCGGCCCCACCGCGTCCGCGCGCGAATCCCGCTGCGCCCGCTGCGGCCGGGAATTTCACTGCGGCATCGACGATCCCGGTGGCTGCTGGTGCGCGCGGCTGCCGCCCCTGCCGCGCGAGGCGCTCACGTCGGGCAGCGGCTGCCTTTGCGAAGCTTGCCTGCGCGCGCTGTTGACGGCCGAGGCGCCCGGGCCGTAGCGCCTGAGTGCGATCGAGCGCGAGGCCAGCGCGCGCTCGCTGATAGCAGCGAGCCGAGTGAACGGCGCCGGGGTCTGCGGCGCAGCGGCGAAACACACGGCGCGATTGCTTTCGCGAGCCGCAGCGCGAAGAAGGCAGCCCGGCCGATCGGAACGTCCCCATCGACCGCAATGGCCGTGCCTGCTTCGCCGCGGCGAATCCATGGTGTCGACGCCGTCACGGCAGCAGTGGACTGCGCCGCACGGTCAACGCGCGAGCGCGTGACTTGTTCTCCGCCATTGAGATTAGCTTGAGCGGTAAAGCAAAACCGATAGGCGTCGAAGCAAGTACTAACGGCAAAGGGAATCGTCGCCGCACGTCGCGTCGAGGTTGCCTTCAAAGCCGATTGCGCTTTTCGTTGTCGCGGCGACGCCGACAATCTCGCCACGTGACGTAAACGGGCCGCGGTGGCTGTAAAGCGAACGATGTCGAAAGCGTTTTCCCTTGCAAGGCAGCTGCAGCGGCGGATCAATGGAAGTCGGGCACAGCGCGGCGTGACGCTGATCGAGCTGATGCTCACGCTGTCAGTCATGGCCATCCTGCTTGGCATCGCGGCGCCAAATTTCCGCAGCTTCGTCATCAATAGTCGTCTGAGTGCAAACAGCGCCGAGTTTCTGGGCGCGTTACAGAAGGCGCGAAGCGAGGCGATCCGGATCAGCGGCGTCGTGACCATGCGATTGAACGGTTCGGCCGGCTCCGGCGACTGGGGCAGCGCCGGCTGGACCATGTTCGCGGATGGCGATGGTGATGGCGTACTCGATGTTGGCGAGCGTGTGATCGCTGTAGGCACGCCATTGCCAGCGCCCCTGACCATGATCGGCAGTGCGAATTTCGACACCTTCATCGCGTTCGACCGCGACGGACGTTTGGCCAATGCTGGTGCCGGCGTCCTCGTGCTTTGCCATGGCCCATCGCTGATCGAGGGATCGGAGTCGCGTTCGCGCGCGATCGTCATCAACGGCGCCGGACGCGTGCGGATTGCCCGCAATGACAGCGCCGGCGTGCCGCAGACCGATATCGGCGCCGTGGCCAGCTGCACGAATCCATGAGCAGGGTCAAGCGATGATGCATCGGGTCTTCGCTTCGAGCCAGCGCGGCTTATCGATGGTCGAGGCGATGGTGGCGATCGTGGTCTTATCGATTGGTGTCCTTGGTTGTGGCGCCCTGCAGTCCGGCGGACTGCGTGTCGTGCAGGGTTCGTTTTATCGCGCCCAAGCCGCGCAGCTGGCTACCGACATGGCTGATCGCATGCGCGCCAATTTCGGCGACATGGGCAACTACGCCTTGGCGCTGGCGGCGCCAAGTCCGACGGGCACGTCGGTGCGCGACCGCGACCGCGCCGAGTGGCGCGCTCGGCTGCGGTCGCTTCCCGCCGGCAACGGCGCAATCGACATCGACCCCGTCACGAACCTGGTGACGATCACGGTGCAATGGGACGACAGCCGCGCCGGCGGCGATGCGGCATCCAGTTTCGTGCTGGTTACCCGCCTGAGGGCCAACTGATGCGCCGGCGGATCGTGAGCCGCGGCGCGCAACATGGTGCGTCGCTGGTCGAACTGATGATCGGTCTGACGATCGGCCTGGTCGTCGTTGGCGCCGTACTCGTCGTCTACCTCGGTGCACGCAGCGCCTATCGAAGCGGGGACAGCCTGGCGCGGGTGCAGGAGGGCGGTCGGTTTGCGATCGGCTTCATTGCGCAGGAGGTCCGCATGGGCGGTTTCATGGGCTGCCGCGCACGCAATTTGTCGATCGCCGAGGGATCGCTGACCAACAGCACCAGTCCTGTCGTGACTTACGCGGGTCCGCTCGATGCCGTCCGCGGATTCGAAGATGGCGTCGGCTGGGTCAATCCGACGTTGGCGACGGCGACGCCGATCGCCCGCGCAGCGGGCGATGTGCTCACCATCCGCCGTGCCGGCGGCGCCACGGTGGGCATCGCATCGAATCTGGACACGGTGGGCCGCGCGGTGACTGTCCGGCACAACGGCATTCGCCTCGCCAATGGCGATATCGCGGTGCTCGGTAATTGCCAGGGGGCGCTGCTGTTCCGGGTGACCAACCACCCGTCGCCAACCGCGTACGGCAATTTCCCGACGGTGCTCGAGCTGAAGTCCAGCGGTGCCGGTCCCGCGGGCGTTGAAGGCAATGACACAACGGTTCCCCTGCCGCCGATTTTCACTGTGGGCTCCCGTGCCGAGGTCATGCGGTTTACCGAAACGACCTTTTTCATCGGTCAGAACCCCACGGGTCGGCGCGGCCTTTACCGGTTTGCCGCCGGCGCGATTGAGGAACTGGTCGAGGACGTGGAAGACATGGACATCGTCTACGGCGTGGACACCACCCTGCCGGATCTCGACGGCGTTGTCGATGAGTACCGCCCCGCCGACGCCATCACCGACTGGGGCCGCGTGGTCAGTGTCCGCATTAGCCTGCTGGTCGTCGGTGCGGAGAACAATGTGACAACCAACGTCCAAACCTACGCCTTCCGCGACACCGACGGCGATGGTCTGCCTGACTTGCAAACGGCGCCCGACCGGCGGCTGCGGCACGTCTACAGCACGACCATTTCTTTGCGCAACCGCGTGCTGTGACGGGATCGGCCATGGCTATGACGTGGTGCAAGCCGAATGTGGCGCAGCAAAAAGGCGCGGCGTTGCTGGTTGGCTTGATCTTCCTCGGCGCGCTGGCGTTGATGGGTGTGGCCGCCTATGCCGTGGCCATCCAGGAGGAGCGGATGTCGGGAGACACGCGCGACCGCATCCGGGCCTTCGAGGCTGCCGAGGCATCGCTTCGTGACTGCGAATCGCTGCTCGCCAGCTTTGGGCCGCCGCCGACATTCAATGGCTTGAATGGTATGCATGAGGCGGCCGCCCCGGGGATGCCGCAGGTGTTCGAAACCATCGATTGGGTTACCGGTTCGGTCCGTGAGCTGCCGACGCCCGTGCCCAACGTCGCGCGGCAGCCGCGCTGCATCGTCGAGCGCATCGGCGAGATCGAAGTGCAGAAGCTGGATGCCGAACGCAGCGGCCCGCAGCAGCTCGCGGTCGAAACCGTTTATCGAATCACCGCCATGGGTTTCGGACTTAGGGCCGAGACGACGATGAATCTGCAGACGACTTACCGGGCCCCGTAACGGCTGCCGGCCCTGCTGCAAATGCCTACGCCGAGGTCAAGATGACACCCCGAACTCGTTCGCTTATCCGGGTACTGCGCCCTCTGCCGGTCGTGGTGGCCGCGATCAGCGTCGCGCTGACGGCTCCCCTGGCGAATGCATTCACGATCTCGAGCACGCCGCTGTTCCTGCCGACGCCACTGGCGCCGAATATTGTCTTCACCTTCGACGACTCCGGGTCGATGCGATGGGCTTACGCGCCCGACGATATGTGCACCGAAAACGCGACCCGGCGTGTGAAGTCTAGCCACTACAACCCGCTGTACTACAACCCTAACGTTCGCTATGACCCGCCGTTGAAGTTCGACGCGGCGACGGCGACGTACAGCGAGTACACGACCAGCTTCACCAATGCCTTTATTAATGGCCTTGCGCCAGGGCTCGGCGCAGTGGACCTGTCGAGCAATTACCGCCCGACCTGGTCGAAGAATCCTGCCACATCGACGGTCAGCGTGGGCGGCTCGCTGTGCGGCGGTTCCGCGACAAATGACAATTTCGCGCCAAACCCGAGCGCCGATTACACCCCGGCGCAGATCAATGCCGGCGTGCCGGCCTACTACTACGTATTCGACCCGTCAGGCACCGGCTGCTCACCGGTGGCGAATAACAATGACGACTGCTACCGCCGCGTCGTCGTCAGTGCGACCTCCGGGCCCGGCGGCACCGACGAGCGGCAGAACTTCGCCAACTGGTACTCGTTTTATCGCACCCGCATCCTGATGACGTCGACGGCGGCGACGCGGGCGCTGGCAAACGTGCCGGCGACGGCGCGGGTGGGCTGGCAAGCGCTGAACTCCTGCAACGGCACGACCACGAGCGGCACGGCGAACGGGCTTCTTTTCAACAATGTGTGCCAAGGATGGACCGCCGCCGGCATCACCAGCAACAGCGTCGATAAGCGGATCAAGGTGCTCGACCCCGCACACCGCGGCAGCTTGTATCACTGGCTATCGCGCTTGCCGGCCAGCGGCGGTACGCCGCTGCGTACGGCCGCCGCGCGCGTCGGCAACTATTTTCGAAGCAATGGCGTCGACAGCCCCTACGCGCAGAACCCGACGATATCGGTGGGCACGGAATTCACCTGCCGTCCCAACTTCCATGTGCTAATGACCGATGGCATCTGGAACGACGGCACCGGTAGTTTCTGCAGCGGCGCGCCTTGCGGCAACAAGGACAACACGTCGGTGACACTGCCCGACGGCAAGAGCTACAGCAATACATCTTCGTTGACGCGCATCTACCGAGATAACAACAGCGACAGCGTCGCCGATATCGCGTTTCATTATTGGGCGAGCGATCTAAGGCCCGATCTTGCCGACGATCTGATCCCGTACCGCGCCGACCGCAGCGGCACCGCCGATCAGCAGTACTGGAATCCAAAGAACAATCCAGCGACCTGGCAGCACCTCGTGACCTTCACCGTCGGCATCGGCCTCGGCAACACGCTGTCGGTTCCCGGTGCCGAGTGGGGCGGGCATACCTACGCCGCGCCCGGTTATCCCAACCTGCTCGCCGGCACTGCGACGTGGCCAGCAACCGCCAGCAATGCGTCGCCGGGCAATGTCTATGATCTGTGGCATGCGGCGATCAACAGCCGCGGCCAATCTTTCAGCGCCGACACGCCGCAGTCGCTGTCCGAGGCGTTGAACAAGGTCGTCAATCGCATCCTTGAGCGCGAAACCGCGGCGGCAGGCCTGGCGACCAACTCCACCCGTCTGGCGACCGACACCCGGCTGTTCCAGGCGCGCTTCAACAGCGGCGGCTGGACTGGCGGCCTTACCGCCTACGCGATCAATCCCGACGGTTCGGTCGGGCCGGCACAGTGGGATGCCAACGACGCCGGCAAGATCCCCGCACACAATGCGCGGCGAGTCTTTACCTGGAGCGGCAGCAGCGGGATCGATTTCGATCAAACGAGCCTCGCCGCTGCCGGGCTGTGGTCGTTGATCGGCTCCACCGCGATGCTGAACTACCTGCGCGGCGACCCGAGCGACGAGCAACGTAACGGCGGCGGCTTTCGCGACCGCAGCGTTCCCCTGGGCGACATCGTCAACTCCGATCCGGTCTTCGTTGGTGCGCAGAATTTCGGCTACCGGGTGCTTCCCGAGGGTGCGGATACCAGCAGCACCCCTTACGCGGGTTTTCTGGCGGCCAAGAAGACGCGCCGGAAGATGCTCTATGTCGGCAGCAATGACGGCTACCTGCGGGCGTTCGACGCGGCTACGGGCGTCGAGCAGTTCGCCTACGTGCCCGGCGCCGTCATCGCCGCCCTGCCGCTATTGGCAAATCCAGCGTACGCGCACCGTTTTTATGTCGACGGTTCGCCGACCACCTGGGATGCGCATTTCGGCGGCTCGTGGCGCACTGTCGTCACCGCCACGACCGGCGTCGGTGGCAAGTCGGTGTTCGCGCTCGACGTCACCGATCCCGATGCGTTTGCCGCGTCTAAAGTGCTCTGGGAAATCAACGACACGACGCCCTATCGCCTGGGTGACGCCACCGACCCCCAATACGGCAGCCAGCTCGGCTACACCGTCGGCCAAGCCGTCGTCGCCAAGCTGAACAATGGTGAATGGGCGGCCGTGTTCGGCAACGGTTACCGCAGCGCCAGCGATAAGGCGACGCTTTACGTGGTGCGGATCGCCGACGGCACGCTGATCCGCAAGATCGAGACGGGCATCGGCTCGGCGGCGGCGCCCAATGGGCTCGGCACGCCGACGCTGTACGACGCCAACGGCGACAACGTTTACGACTACGCCTACGTGCCCGACATGCAGGGCAACGTGTGGAAGTTCGATCTTTCTGCAACGTCGCCAGCGGCCTGGAACATCGCTTTCGCCCCGGCGACGGGCTTCCCCAACGGTGCGCCGCTGTTCCAGGCCCGAAACGCCAGCGGCCAGAAGCAGCCAATCGCGGCGCGGGTCGAACTGGCGGCACCGCCGCCGAGTAAGCCAGGGATCATCGTCGTCTTCGGGACCGGCCGCTTCTTCGCCGTCGGTGACAACATCGATACGACCGCGCAGACCTTCTACGGCATTTGGGACAACGGCAGCCGGATCGTCGAAACCGACCGCAGCTCGCTGCAGCCGCAGACCATCAGCACCCGGGTAGCCGTGGTCGGCGGGGTGCCGACGACCGTGCGCGACGTGACCTCGAACACGGTGGACTGGACGAGCAAGCGTGGCTGGTACATCGACCTGCCGACGTCGTTGGAGCGGGTCATCGGCGGCGCATCGGTGCGCGGCGGGCGGGTGATCTTCACCTCCCTGATCCCGTCGAGCGACCCGTGCAAATTCGGCGGCTCCGGCTGGCTGATGGAGGTCAGCGCGACCACTGGCGCAAAGCTGCCGTATTCGGTGTTTGATACCAACCGCGATGGCGACGTCAACAGCAACGACGATAGCGCCTCCGGCATGCCGCTGACCGTCGGCATGGTCAAACAGCCGCTGGTAGTCGAGGGCAGTCCGACGGCGGTCAAGTTTCTCAGCGGCACCTCGGGCAATGTTCAGATGGAACGCAACCGGACCTTTGGCCCGCCGCTTGGCCGCGAGTCCTGGCGCGACGTGCGGCGGTGAGCGTCATGGTCATCAGCCCGTCCCTTCGGCGCGGATTCACGCTGATCGAATTAATGGTCGTCATTGCGATTGCGGCGATCGTCGCCGTGATCGCGCTTCCCAGCTACAGCGCCTATGTCGAACGCGGCAAGCGCGCCAGCGCGCGTAGCGCTTTGCTTGATGTCGCGGGGTTCTTGGAGCGCAGCTTCGCAACCAATGGTTGTTACAACCGTACCACGGTGGCCGATTGCCAGACGCAGACCGGAGCAACCCTAGCGCTACCGGCGGCGCTCGCCTTCGCCCCGTCTGATGGGCGGCCGAGCCATGCGCTGACGGTCAGTTTCGCCGCCAGCGCCACCGGGCAGGCGTACACCTTGACCGCGACGCCTTGCGCTACCGCGGGCACCTGCCCGGCCGGCAGCGATCCCTTCGTCGACGCCAAATGCGGCAGTCTGACCTTGACCCACGCCGGCGTGCGCGGGGTCACGGGCAGCGGCAGCGTGGCTGAATGCTGGCAACGATAGAAGAAAGCCGGCAAGCCCATGCCAGTTGCTGCGCAGTCGAGTTCAGTACTGACCGTCGTCGAGCGTCTATCGCCGGCGCGGCGCGGTCCGACCATGTTAGATCGCGGCAGGCGCGAGAACGGGCCAGCGCAGCAGTGCCGAACTGCCCGGCGTCGAGCATCCGCGGCTACGCTCTGCCAGCGCTGACAAGCAGAGAGAAGATCAGCGCGTCCTTCTCCGCCCACAGCGCGTTGACCCACTCCTGCATGCGGGCGCGGAACTGCGGGTCGTGGGCGTAGTCGCCCTGCACCAGATCGGCCGGGATCTCGCGCTGCGCCACGCGCACGATCGCGTCGTCGACGCGGCCGGACAGCAGGTCCCAGAACTTCGGCGCCCCTTGCGGGTAGACGATGGTCACGTCGAGCAGCCGATGGCAGTGGCCGGCTAGAGTGGCGAGCGCGGTGGCAATGCCGCCGCTCCTTGGCTTCAGCAGGTAGCGGTACGGCGAGCGCTGTTCGCCGTGCTTGGCGCGGGTAAAGCGGGTGCCTTCGAGGAAGTTGATCACCGAGGTCGGCACCAGGCGGAACTTCTCGCAGGCGCGCCGGGCGCGCTCCAGGTCCCGCGCGCTGCTGGCGCCGCCGCGCCGCTGCATGAAGGGAAAGTCGAGCGCCCACCAGGCCAGCCCGATGATCGGCACGTAGATCAGTTGCCGCTTGAGGAAGAACTTCAGCATCGGCACGCGGCCGGCGAAGACCTTCTGCAGCACCAGGATGTCGACCCAGCTCTGGTGGTTGGCGGCGACGAGGTACCAGTCGTCGCGCCGCAGGCCCTCGACGCCGCTGACCTGCCAGCCGCGGTTGCCGACGGCGTCGATCCAGGCGTTGTTCACGGCGATCCACGACATCGCGATCCAGTTCAGGGCGCGGTCGATCCATCGCCGCGCCGGCTTCCAGGCGACCAGGAGCTTGACCAGCGCCACCGGCACCATCAGGACGCAGAAGAACAGCACGTTGGCGGTGAGCGCCAGCGCGGCGAAGCTGCCGCGCACCACCGCCGCCGCGCGCGCCGCAAGGGACTCGCTGTTGTTCATGGCGAACGAGGAAGGCAGTCGCATTTGACCGCAGGCGGACGCGGGGCGGCCTTGACGCAGCGCAAGGAGCGTGCCGCCGCGCCGGGGGGGGGCGAGCGGCCGGACGCGTATCCTTCGCGCCTGCCCGGAACGCCGCGCGTCTGCGCGGCCGCAGTCGCCTCGCATGAACGCCCCCGATCCCGCCCCCGCGCTGCTGCGCGAAGTTGCGCGCCGGCGCACCTTCGCGATCATTTCGCACCCCGACGCCGGCAAGACCACGCTGACCGAGAAGCTGCTGCTGTTCGGCGGCGCGATCCAGCTCGCCGGCGCGGTAAAGGGGCGCAAGAACGCGCGCCACGCCACCTCCGACTGGATGGAGGTCGAGAAGCAGCGCGGCATCTCGGTCACGAGTTCCGTCATGCAGTTCGACTATGACGGCCACGTGATCAACCTGCTCGACACGCCGGGCCACGAGGACTTCTCCGAGGACACCTACCGCGTGCTTACCGCGGTCGACGCGGCAGTGATGGTGCTCGACGCCGCCAAGGGCGTGGAGGCGCAGACGATCAAGCTGCTCGAGGTCTGCCGGCTGCGCGACACGCCGATCATCACCTTCGTCAACAAGCTCGACCGCGAGGTGCGCGAGCCGTTCGACCTGTTGGCCGAGATCGAGTCGGTGCTGAAGATCGATTGCGCGCCAGTGACCTGGCCGCTCGGCATGGGCAAGCACTTCCGCGGTGTGTACCACCTGCTCGATGACCGCCTGCTGCGCTTTGCGCCGGGCGAGTCGCGCGCCACCCGCGACGCCGAGGAAATCCGCGGCTACGATAACCCGCGCCTGGCCGAGCTGTTCCCGCAGGAAGCGACCGCGCTGAGGCACGACGTGGAGCTGATCCGTGCCGCCAGCCATCCGTTCGAGCTGGAGAAGTTCCTCGCCGGCCACCAGACGCCGGTGTTCTTCGGCTCCGGCATCAACAATTTCGGCGTGCAGGAGATTCTGCAGGCGCTCGTGCGCTGGGCGCCGAGCCCGCGGCCGCGCGACGCCGGCAGCCGCAGCGTGGCGCCGGTGGAGGCGCCGTTCTCTGGCTTCGTGTTCAAGATCCAGGCCAACATGGACCCGCGCCACCGCGATCGCATCGCCTTCCTGCGCGTGTGCTCGGGCCGATACACGCCGGGGATGAAGGTCTGGCACGTGCGCGCCGGCCGCGAGATCAAGCTCGGCCATGCGCTGACCTTCATGGCCAACGAGCGGGTGGCGAGCCAGGAGGCGGTCGCCGGCGACATCATCGGCATCCACAACCATGGCCAGCTTCAGATCGGCGACACGCTGACCGAGGGCGAAACCCTCGGCTTCAAGGGCATCCCGTACTTCGCGCCGGAGCTTTTCCGCGCCGCGCGGCCGCGCGATCCGTTCAAGGCCAAGCAGCTCGTCAAGGGATTGACCGAGCTCGGCGAGGAAGGCGCGATCCAGGTGCTGACCACGGCCTCCGGCGAACTGCTGCTCGGCGCGGTGGGGCCGCTGCAGTTCGAGATCGTCGCCCACCGGCTGAAGCACGAGTACGGCGTCGATGCGGTGTACGACACGCCCGGCATCGCCACGGCGCGGTGGCTGACCTACCCGGACGAGAAGACGAAGCGCGACTTCGAGAAGGAGCAGGCGGCGCGGCTGGCGCGCGACGTCGACGGCAACCCGGTGTACCTGGCCACGAACAGCGTCAACCTCGAAGTGACGATGAAGTACTGGCCGCAGGTCCACTTCCACGCCACCCGCGAGCACGGCCAGCGGCTGGCGCACGGACCGCGCTGAGCCGGACCGCGCGCGGCGTGGACATAGCGGGATTCGGCAGCGGCCGCCGCGGCTGGCGGCGCAGCCCGTCGCCGACTTGGCTTAGGCCCGGACTTCAGTCCTTGCGATTGGTGGCGCGCGCGGCCTCGTACATCGACGGCGTGGCCCCGGCGCGGCCGAGGTACTCGCGCAGGTGCTTGATCGCCTGCACGTTCAGCACGTTGGAGTGATGCGGCCGGTGCAGGATGCCCTCGGCGCGGTTGAGCTTGACGCGGATGCGCGCGCCCGACAGCGGCTCAATCTCGGCGCCGAGGTGATTGAGCAGCGATTCGATCTCGCGCCAGTGGATGTTGCCGCTGATCGGGTCGTGGAAGATCTGCTTCAGCAGTTGCTCGTGCTTGTGGCTCATGGTGGCCCTCTCGCAGCGTTGCCGTCAGCATACGCGGCCGGGTTGCGGAGCGCTTCTGCGCTGGCTCAAGACTCGGCGCTACGGCCAGCCCGTGCGCCCGCGGGCGAATGGCTGCGGCGGCATGTTTCCCTTGCTGGCGGGAGCATCGCCGCGGCGTGCGGCCTTCGCCCGTAGCTGGCGGGCCTCGGCGACTACGGCGGGGCGAACAGCGCGCCGCCGTGAGCGCTCTTTGCAGCGTCGCCGTCGACGCTCACCAGCCCGCCCACCCGCACGCCGAGCAGGCGGATACGGCGCGACAGGTCGATGCGCTTGACGCACTGGCCGGCGGCACGGCGGATCGCGGCCGCGTCGTCGACGGGTGCGGGCAGCGTGGTGTCGCGGGTGACGGTGCGAAAGTCCTCGAAACGCAGCTTCACGCCGATGGTGCGGCCGGCGTAGCGCTTGCGGCGCAGGTCGGCGGCAACGCGTTCGCACAGGGCGGTGAAGATCGCCGCCAACGCCTCGCGGTCGCGCCGCGCGTGCAGGTCGCGCTCGAAGGTGATCTCGCGGCTCACCGACTTCGGCTCGCTGTGGGTGACGACGGGCCGCTCGTCGCGGCCGCGCGCGGAGGCGTGCAGCCAGGCGCCGTAACTGGCGCCGAAGTGAGTCACTAGCCAGGCCGGCTCGGCGGCCGCCAGCTCGCCGATGGTGGCGATGCCCAGTTGCGCCAGCTTCGCCGCGGCCTTGGGGCCGACGCCGTTGATCCGGCGCACCGGCAGCGGCCAGATGCGGGTGGCGATGTCGGCCGCCGTGATCACGGTCAGGCCGTCGGGCTTGTCGAGTTCGGAGGCGATCTTCGCCAGCAGCTTGTTCGGGGCCAGGCCGATCGAGCACGACAGGCCGGTGGCCTGCCGCACCGCCTGCTTGATCTCGCGCGCCACCTCGCGCGCGCACCACCACGCCTCGGCGGCGGCATCGCTGGCCTCGTCGAGCCGCGCGGCGACCAACGGCGTCAAGTCGATGTAGATCTCGTCGATGCCGCGGTCTTCCACCAGCGGCGCGATCTCGCGCACCGCCGCCTTGAACAGCCGCGAGTAGCGGCGGTAGGTGTCGAAGTCGGTCGGCAGCAGGATCGCCTCGGGCGCCTTCTGCGCCGCGCGCATCAGCCCCATGGCGGAGTTGACGCCCAGTGCGCGCGCCTCGTAGGTGGCGGTGGTGATCACGCCGCGGCCGCTGTAGCCGGCCAGGCGCGCGAAGCGGCGCCGCCGTTCGCCGCTTGCGGCATCGACCTCCCACGTCGGCGCGTGGCGCGCGCCGCCGCCGATCACCACCGGCAGCCCGCGCAGCTCCGGATAGCGCAGCAGTTCGACCGACGCATAGAACGCGTCCATGTCGAGATGGGCGATGACTCGCGGCAGTGGCATGGGCGCTTCAGCCGGCGGCGCGTGGCAAGGTGGTGCGCCGTCTTGGCCCGACTCTACTGCGGTGCGTCAGGCGCATGCGCGGCGCGCTCGCCGCACGAAGGCCCAGCGGCCGACTCGGCGATATGGCTTACCCCTGTCGGTAACGGTTGACCCCGATCAATCCCGCGCACGCCGCGCCTCGCTAGCGTGTGCCGCACGTGGTTTGCATCCTGCTCCGGCGCGCACGGCCAGCGCGGCCGCGCGGTCGGACAGGGTGAGGGGAGGTCGACATGTTCAGTCAGCCGATACGCAGCATCATGGAGCGGCGCAAGCTGGTCACCGCGCCGCCGGCGACGAGCGTGCGCCAGGCCTCCGAGATGATGGCCAAGAAGCAGGTCGGCGCGGTGTTGG
>CALGWX010000062.1 GCA_937936215.1 uncultured Burkholderiaceae bacterium
GCGCCTTTTCGGCCGGCGGCACCTGCGGCGAAAGCGGGCGCGGCTGCCGCCCCGCCGGCACCCACCGCCGCGACGCCCGCGACGGCCGAGACCGGCCGATTCCTCGTCCAGGTGGCCGCGTTCGCGAACCCGGCCGCCGCCGAGGAACTGCTGATCGTCCTGCTAAAGGAAGGCTACAAGGCCTATGTGGCGCAGGTGCAGACGGTCAACGGCACGGTGCACCGGGTGCGCGTGGGGCCGTTTTCGAGCCGCGACGAGGCGCAGCGCACGATCGAGCGACTGAGGGCGGCCGACCACAAGGCCACGCTCGTCGGCGGCTGAGCCGATGAACCCGCTCGACTGGACGCTCGTCGCCGTCATCGGCGTGTCGGCGCTTCTTGGCCTGGTCCGCGGCTTCATGCGCGAGATGTTCTCGCTTGCCGGCTGGATCGCCGGCATCTGGCTGGCCTTTCTCTATGCGCAGCCGATCGCCATGGCCATCCCGTTCGCCAACGACTGGCCGTTTGCCAAGATCGCGGCCGCGGCGCTGCTGATCGTCGTCGCCTGCGTCTTTGCCGCCGCGCTGGCGGGTTGGCTGGTGCGCGAGCTGGTCAAGGCGGCGAGGCTGTCGGCTGCCGATCGCGCCCTCGGCGGCATGTTCGGTCTGGCACGCGGCGTGCTGCTCGTCGCTGTCGCGGTGTTCCTCGTGCGCGACACCGCGCTGTACCGCGAGCCAATGTGGCGCGAATCGCAGGTGATACCGAGAATCGAGGCGGCGCTAGCATTCGCGCTGCGTCAGTTTCCTCACGCTGCCGAGCGTGCGCCGGGCGCCTAAGGAGAAGCGACACATGTGCGGCATCGTCGGAGTGTCCGGGACCTCGCCGGTCAACCAGCTGCTGTACGACGCGCTGCAGCTGCTGCAGCACCGGGGCCAGGACGCCGCCGGCATCGCCACCGCGAACGGCCGGCGCTTCCACATGTTCAAGGGCAACGGCCTGGCGCGCGACGTCTTCCGCACGCGCAACATGCGCTCGCTGCCCGGCATGTCGGGCATCGCCCAGGTGCGCTATCCCACCGCCGGCTCGGCGACCGATTCCGAGGAGGCGCAGCCGTTCTACGTCAACGCGCCGTTCGGCATCGTGCTGGCGCACAACGGCAATCTCACCAACTGGGAGCAGCTCAAGGAGGAGCTGTTCCGCGTCGACCGGCGGCACATCAACACCAGCTCGGACTCCGAGGTGCTGCTGAACGTGCTGGCCCACGAGATGCAGCTGGCCAGCGAGGGGCTGTCGCTCGACCCGGCGGCCATTTTCCGCGCCGTCTCCGGCGTGCATCGGCGCGTGCGCGGCTCGTACGCGGTGGTGGCGGAGATCGCCGGCTACGGGCTGCTCGGCTTCCGCGACCCGTTCGGCATCCGTCCGCTTTGCTTCGGCGTCAACGAGACCGACGCCGGCACCGAGGTCATGATCGCCTCCGAGTCGGTCGCGCTCGAAGGGCTCGGCTTTCGGATGGTGCGCGACGTGGCGCCCGGCGAGGCGATCTTCGTCGCCCACGATGGCCGCTTCTACAGCCAGCAGTGCGCCGAGCGGCCGACGCTGAACCCGTGCATCTTCGAGTTCGTTTACCTCGCCCGGCCGGACTCGGTGATCGACGGCGTCTCCGTTTACGGCGCGCGGTTGCGCCTGGGCGAGTACCTGGCCGAGCGCGTGCGCGAATCGGTGGCCTCCGGCGCGATCGACGTCGTGATGCCGATCCCGGACTCCAGCCGGCCGGCGGCGCTGCAGCTGGCGGGCCGCCTGGGCCTGCCGTACCGCGAGGGCTTCATCAAGAACCGCTACATCGGCCGCACCTTCATCATGCCGGGGCAGGCGGTGCGCAAGAAATCGGTGCGGCAGAAGCTCAATACGGTCGGCGTCGAGTTCAAGGGCAAGAGCGTGCTGCTTGTCGACGACTCGATCGTGCGCGGCACCACGATCCGCGAGATCGTGCAGATGGCGCGCGACGCCGGCGCGCGCCGGGTGATGGTCGCCTCCGCCGCGCCGCCGGTGCGCTACCCGAACGTCTACGGCATCGACATGCCGACCCGCGCCGAGCTGATCGCCCACGGCCGCGGCGAGGAAGAGATCCGGCGCGAGATCGGCGCCGACGCGCTCATCTACCAGCGGCTCGAAGACTTGAAGCAGGCGATCCGCGACGTCAACCCGCAACTTTCGAACTTCGAGGCCTCCTGCTTCGACGGCCATTACATCACCGGCGACGTGACGGCTGCCTACCTGGACCGCATCGAGCGCCTGCGAGAGCAGCCGCGGGCGGCGGCCGACGAAGGCATCGTCTCGTCGCAGCTTTCGCTCGCCATCGAGGCGGCCGAGTCGTAGGGCGGCCGTGTAACATCCAGCTTCCGGCGCCGATTTGAGTTCAGCTTGCGGGCGCCTAACAAATGCGGCTAAAGCGAAGGCATCTCAGCCACCCGCTCGGCCGCGCCGAGCGGGTTTTTGCTTTATGAGCCTCGATTTCCCCGACTTCGACACGCGCGCCGTGCGCGCCGGCACGCGGCGCACCGAGTTCCATGAGCACAGCGAGGCGCTTTTCCTGACCTCCAGTTTCATCTTCGACAGCGCCGCGCAGGCGGCGGCGCGCTTTGCCGGCGAGGACGAGGGCTATGTCTACTCGCGCTTCGCTAACCCCACCGTGCGCATGTTCGAGGAAAAAATGGCGGCGCTCGAAGGCGGCGAGGACGCCATCGCCACCGCCTCCGGGATGGCGGCGATCCTCGCTACCTGCCTGGCCACACTGCGCGCCGGCGACCACGTGCTGTGCGGCGCCAGCGTCTTCGGCGCCACCACGCAGCTGTTTTCCCACGTGCTGTCGCGCTTCGGCATCGAGACGACGTATGTCCGCGGCGGCGACGCGCAGTGCTGGCGCGACGCCGTGCGCCCGAACACGCGGCTGATGTACTGCGAGTCGCCGAGCAACCCGCTGCTGGAGCTGGTCGACCTGGAGGCGTTTGCCGCCACTGGCCGCGCCGCCGGCGCGCTGACCGTGGTCGACAACTGCCTGTGCACGCCGGCGCTGCAGAACCCGCTGCGCTTCGGCGTCGACGTGGTGATCCACTCGGCGACCAAGTCGATCGACGGCCAGGGCCGCGTGCTCGGCGGCGTCATCGTCGGTCGGCGCGATTTCATCCACGGCGCCGTGCTGCCGGTGCTGCGCACCGCGGGCCCGAGCCTGTCGCCGTTCAACGCCTGGGTGCTGCTCAAGGGGCTGGAAACGCTGAGCCTGCGGCTGCGCGCGCAGTCGGAGGCGGCGCTGGCGCTGGCGCGCCATCTCGCGGCGCATCCGGCGGTGGCGCGCGTGCACTACCCCGGGCTGGACGGCCACCCGCAGCGCAGCCTCGCCGAGCGGCAGCAGACGGCTGGCGGCGCGGTGCTGTCGTTCGAGCTGCGCGGCGATCCCGCCGAACTGCGCGCGCGCGCCTGGCGGCTGATCGACGCCACGAGGCTGATGTCGATCACGGCTAACCTCGGTGACACGCGCACGACGATCACCCATCCCGCCAGCACCACCCACGGCCGGCTGACGCCCGAGCAGCGGCGCGAGGCGGGCATCGGCGAGGGGCTGGTGCGGATCGCCGTCGGCCTGGAGTCGGTCGGCGACCTGCGCGAGGACCTCGACGCAGCGCTGCGGGCGGCGGCCGGCTGAAGGCGCCGAGGTGCCTTTCGCGCCGCGGCACCGCGCTTCAGTCGGGCGGCGTATCCGCCGCGCCGCGGACGGACGGTGGTGCGATATCGTTGCGTCGATGCGCCCTGTCGCGCAGCCCCTGTATCGCGAAAGCCACCGCCACGCCAGACGGACTGTCATGGTCAACGTGCCCGATGACATCACGCTAAAGCAGCTTTGCACCAAGGCGGCCGAGGCGCTGGTGCGTGCCGGCTTGGACCGGCGCATCGACATCTACCGCGAGGTGGAGGTCGACGATCCGGCGATCCGGCTGATGCTCGGCCGGCCGCACAAGCTGCGCGTGCGGGTGAAGATCACCGCCGCCAGCTTGCTGTTCGAGTCGCCCGAGGGTCAGCAGGAAGGTGAGGCCGCGACCACGACGAGTGGCGTGCCGTCGACGCTCGGCTCGCCAGACCGCGATTCGCCGTAGCGGCAGCCTTCCTGGGCTGCGGCGACTTCACCGGCGGCCCTTCCCGGCCGCGGCTACTTCACCGGCAGCTTGTAGTAGGCCGCGTTCAGGAACGCGGCGATCTGCTCTTCCTCGTCCGGGAAAAGCCCCGTGTTCAGCGTCGTGTTGCACGCCGCGACCTGCGCCTTGAGCTTTTCCCAACTGGTGACCTTGCGGTCCTTGCGCAGGTAGATCGTGCCGAGGGTGCCGTACACCTTCTGCTGGTGACAGGTCTCGCACTTGTGCTTGTCCACGAGCTTCCTGCCCTCGTCGGCGTTGGGGGCCGCAGCGGCAGCCAGGGGCGCAAACAGGGCCAGAAGGACGGCGGCGCGGATCGGCATGGCAGGGCTCCTAGGGCAAGGCGCGGGCAGTCTATCCCGCCGCCCTGGGTGGCGGCATCGGTGCAGCCGCGCCAGTGCCGCGAATGTGTTGTAGCGTCAGGCCCGTTTCGACTTCGGCCCACGCCGGATGGCCCATGCGGCAAAACTGGTACGAGCGGCACGTCCTGCCGTGGCTGGTGGATCTGGTGTGCGGCCTGCCGCAAGTCAGGCGGCAGCGGCGGCAGGTCGTCCCGCTGGCCGCAGGGCGGGTGCTGGAGATCGGCATCGGCACCGGCCTGAATCTCGAGCACTACGACCGCGCTCGGGTGGCGTCGATCGTCGGCCTCGATCCCGGCGTCCAGATGCATCCGCTGGCGCTGCGGCGCAGCCGCCGGGTGGGACTCGAGGTCGAATTGGTGGGCCTATCGGCGGAGCGAATCCCTTACCCGGACGCGAGCTTCGACACGGTGCTCGTCACCTATGCGCTGTGCACGATCGCGGAGCCTGCGGCGGCGCTGCGGGAGATGCGGCGCGTGCTGAAGCCGGGCGGCCGGCTCATCTTCTGCGAGCACGGCGCGGCGCCCGACCCTTCGGTGCGGCGCTGCCAGCAGCGGCTAACGCCCTGGTGGCGCAAGGTGGCCGGCGGTTGTCACTTGGACCGGGACATCCCGGCGCTGATCGCGGCGGCGGGCTTCCGCCTGCAGGACACGATGCAGGGTTATCTTCCGGGGCCGCGGGTGCTCGCCTACAACTACTGGGGCACCGCCAGCGTCGCCGAGAAGGGCGCGGCCACGGGTGCGCGCCCGGCGTGAGCCAAGGCGCCCGCCGCCAGCGGCAGGCGGGGCGGGGCCTTGTCAAGTGGGAGGCTCCGTCCGGGCGCGCAGGCAAGCGGCGCGCTTGGCGGGGAGCCAGCGCGGCCCGGGCGACCGGGTCGTCGAGGGCGGCGCATCGATGTGCGTTTCGGCCGCGTCTTCGCTGACGGGCCGCGGGGAGGAGGGCAGTTGGGCGGCGTAAGAGAGCCGGCGGCAAGCCGGGTGCGGCTGTCGCCGGCGCAGGTGCTCGGCATCCTCGCGCCCTATGCCCGCAAGCGGCTGCTGGAGCAGGTGCGGGCGGTGTGGCTGATCGTGCTGTACCTGATCGCCTTCCAGACGCTGCTGCTCGACATCCCGCTGTCCGGCGCCAGCCTCATCGCGCTCGGCGTGGCGATGGTCATCGTCGGCCTGACGTTCTTCATGGAAGGGCTGCTGCTGGGGCGGATGCCGCTCGGCGAGACGATCGGCATCCGCCTGCCGCAGAAGTCGAAGCTGCCGGCGATCCTCCTCTTCGCGTTCGTGCTCGGCGCCGGCGCCACGCTTGCCGAACCGGCCATCGGCGTGCTCAAGGTCGCGGGCTCGTCGGTCAAGGCGTGGGAAGCGCCGCTGCTGTTCCTGCTGCTGAACAAGCACGCCGATGCCCTCGTCTATGCCGTCGGCATCGGCGTCGGCGTGGCCGTCGTCTTCGGCATGCTGCGGTTCCTGAAGGGCTGGTCGCTGAAGCCGTTCATCTTCGCACTGGTGCCGCCGCTGCTGGCCATGTCGATCTGGGCCGCGTTCGAGCCGAACATAGTGTTCCTGACCGGCCTGGCGTGGGACTGCGGCGCCGTGACCACCGGCCCGGTGACCGTGCCGCTGGTGCTGGCGCTGGGCATCGGCGTGTGCCGCGTCGTCGCGCGCGACGGCCAGGCCAGCGGCGGCTTCGGCGTCGTCACCCTGGCCTCCGTGTTCCCGATCGTGTTCGTGCTGGCGCTGGGCCTGCGCTTCGTCGGCACCGCGCCGAAGCCGATGGGCGAGGCCGATTTCCTCGCCGCCGGTAACCGCGACCGCGCCGCGGCGTTGTTCGAATCCGAAGCGCAGATGGCCGGCTAAGTCTTGCACAACGCCGGAACCGAAGGGCAAATCGCCTTCTTCGGCGGCCGCGAGGCGATGGAGACCTTCCTGCGCCGGCTCGCGGCGAGCAGCGCCGAGCAGCAGGCCGTCTTCGGCCCCGACGGCGCCACGCGGCTGCGCGAATGGGCGGTGCTTCGAGCCGACGAGGGCCAGAAGCTCGCCGTCTTCGGCAGCGCCGAGGCCGCGCGCCGCGCGAGCGAGGCGTTCTGGCGGGCGCCCGGCGAGCGGCTCGATCTGGCCGGCTCCTTTGCTCGCAACGCCGCCGCCGCGCTGCAGGCGATCGTGCCGCTCACGGTGCTGTTCTTCCTCGTGCTGTGGCTGGTCCTGCGCGAGAAGGCGGCGCGCATGGACGAGCTGTTGCTGGGCATTGCCTTCGCCGTCATCGGCATGACGATCTTCAGCATGGGCATCGAGCTCGGCCTGTCGCGGCTCGGCAGTCAGATCGGCGACAAGCTGCCGGCGGCGTTCAAATCGATCGAGCTGAACGACCAGCGGCAGGTGATCCGCAACTTCGACCCGACGCGGGTGCAGACCGCCACTGCCCCCGACGGCCGGCTGCAGCAGTTCTTCCACCTGCACGAGGGCGGCCGCTTTGTGGCCCTGCCGTACGACGAGTCGAGGTTCGACCCCGCTACGCGCACCTACACCTTCACGCCGCAGAAGGGGCCGCTGTACGGCGAGGCCGGCAGCATCGCCGGCATCGTGGTGGTGCTGTCGTGATGGGCTACGGCGCCACGCTCGCCGAGCCGGCGCTCAACGCGCTTGGCCACACGGTGGAGGAACTGACGGTCGGCAGCTTCCGCAAGTCGCTGCTGATGCAGGCGGTGGCGATCGGCGTCGGCTTGGGGATGCTCTTGGGCGTGGCCAAGATCGTCTGGGGTGTGCCGCTGATCTGGCTGCTGGCGCCGCCCTATGTGCTGCTGCTGTACCTGACCTTTGCGTCTGGCGAGGACTTCGTCAACATCGCCTGGGACAGCGCCGGCGTGACCACCGGCCCGATCACCGTGCCGCTGGTGCTGGCGATGGGGCTCGGCATCGGCGTCCAGGTGGGCGTGGTCGAGGGCTTCGGCATCCTGGCCATGGCCTCGGTGTATCCGATCGTCACCGTGCTCGCGGTCGGCCTGTGGGTGACGCGCCGCCGGCGCGCCGCGCTGCAGGAGGCCGCGGCGGCGCACTGAGCGACGCCTTCGACGACGCCGGGCTGCGGATGACGACCACCCTCGCCACCAAAATCACCTGCGAGGTCGACCGCGGCCTCGCGGCCCAGGCCGAGGCGGTGCTGGCCGCCGCCGGCATCCGGCAGGCGCAGGCGCATTGGCGGCGCTCGGTCGTTCTGCGCGAGCGGGCCAGGCTGCCGTTCCTGCCGCCGACGACCGGCCTCGAGGAGGATCCGGTCGAGGTCTATGAGTTCTACGTGCCGCGGCCGCGGGCGCACGGCATCGCGCTCGCCAGCGCCCGCGCGCTGCGCCTGTTTGCCCCGGGGCGGGGGGCGATCTACGCCGAAGAGGTGCAGGTGCTCGACGCCACCGGGCTGGACCTGCGCGATGGCGGCGCCAGCGGCGACGACGACGTTGCCGGCGAACGACTGTCGCCGCTGGTGCTGGTCAACTGCGTCGTTCAGCGCGGCCACGGCAACGACATCGCCCGCCGCGCGCTGGAACTCGGGACCCACGTGCCGACGGTGAACTTCGGCATCGGCACCGGCGTGCGGGATCGCATCGGCCTGCTGCGCATCGCCATCCCGGCCGAGAAGGAAGTCGTGTCGGTGCTCGTCGAGCCCGACGAACGCGACGACACGATGGCCGCGCTGATCGACGCCGGCCGGCTCGACCAGCCGGGGCGCGGCTTCATCGCCGCCTATCCGGTGGCCTTCGGTGTCGGCAACCCGCGCTTTTCCCGCGGCCGGCAGCGCCACCGCGCGACGATGGAGCAGGTAATCTCGGCCATCGATGAGCTGAAGGCGGGCAGCGGCTGGCGAGCGCGCGCGGGCGAGGCCGGCGCGCCGCGGTCGAAGCGCCGCTACCTCACCGGCTGGCTCACCGTGACGCTGGCCTGCAACGAGGGCAGGGCGCAGCAGCTGGCCACAGCGGCCATGGCCGCGGGCGCCGGCGGCGCCACGATCACCAAGGCCAAGCTCTTCTCGCCCAGCGGCCAGCCGCTTGGCGCCTCGCCGGCGCGGGAAGTGATCGACTTCGGCGGCGCGCCGGAACGGCTGGAGGCGCTCACGGCCAGGCTGCAGGATGAGGGCGCGTTCGGTGCGGAAGTCGCCGGCGTGCTGGAGACCAAGCCGCTGCCGCTGGCCTTGACGTACCTGCCCAATTGAGCCGGCCTCGTGCCGCAACCGATCTTGGCCGCGGATGCCGTCGGCGGATATCGACCGCGTTGCGCGACCGACGCGATCACGCGAGATCGCCGCGTCGCAGCGATAGCCCTGCGGTCGATACCGGAAAGGGCGGTCGCGTGCCGCGTCCATCTCTCGCCGGCAAGCGCTCTCGTGGGTCTCGAACAGTCCTGTGGTTGGTTGTTGGGCGAAGGTGCAGCGCTCAGGTTCTGGACCCGCCGATCGCAAGGTGAGGCGTGTCTGCCGGTGGCGGCGGCGTCCCTGCCGTTGCAGGCACGCCAGGCCGGTTTCGCACGTTCCGCGGTCCCTGCGATGGCGATGCGCCATCGGTGCTCATGGCGAGCGGTCGCAGTCACCGACGGGCCGGTCAAGTCCGCTCGTAGACCTTTTCCGCCGTGTAGCAGGTGTGACGGTCGCGGCCGCCGCGTTTGGACTGGTAAAGCGCGGTGTCGGCGGCGGCCAGCAGTTCCTTGGCGGAACGGAAGCGTAGCTGCGGGTCCCGGGTGGCGATGCCCAGCGACAGCGTCACCCCGAGTATGGAACCGTCTTCGAGGTAGACGCTGCGGCGCCGCGCAGCCGCGACCAGCCTGCTGCCGACACGGTCGGCCTGCCGCGCATCGCAACCCGGCAGCAGCAGCACGAACTCGTCGCCGCCATAGCGGGCGACGATGTCACTGTCCCGAACGCCCTGTCCCAGCACCTTGGCAACCTCGACCAGTACGGCATCGCCTGCCGGGTGTCCATAGGTGTCGTTGATCTCCTTGAACTTGTCGAGGTCGACGAAGATCACGGAAATGGGCCAGTCGTGGCGGGCAGCGGCGTCGAACTCGCGCTCCAGCGCGTCCTCGAAGTGGCGGCGGTTGTGTGCGCCAGTCAGCGGATCCCGGCTGTACTCCTCCCGGAGTTCAACGTTTTCCTTCTCGAGGCTGTGCTGCCGCAGCCGCAGGTCCTGCACCTCGGCCAGCACCTGCATGTTGCGAACGACGAGGATCTCCTTGGCGGCCTCGAGTGTGGCAGCGGTTTGCGCCGCGTCGAACAGGTTCATGTCGAAGACGCTTTCTGCCACGGGCAGCTGGCCACCGATGGCGTCGAAGAGCTCCGCAATCTTCTCTTGGCCGATGCCGAGGCGCTGTTGCAGCTTCTCGCTCACGCTCCGCAGCGCGGAATCGTCGTCACGCTGCAGCCAGACTTCACTCAGTTCGCCGGCCAACTGTACGCAGGTGACCAGGCCCCGCTCTTCTTCAGCGAGGCTGGCGCCGCTGGCATCGTGACTGTGCTTGACCGCAAGGACGAGCAGTTCGGGCATGTTCCACTGCTTCAGCAAGGCGGCCCCGACGAGACAATGATCAGCGCCCAGACGTCCGCGTTCGTGCTCGGTCACACTTCCGTGCGGCATCTGAAACGGAGCGACGCCTTGGTAGACGTCCGGCCAGATTTTCTCAATGGCCAGCATGCCGATGTCCTGAAGCAGCGCCGCCAGGAAGGCCTCCTCCCCATCCCGCCGCCCAGTGGTGCTTGCCAGCAGCTTCGCCCAGGTGGCCGCCAGGATCGCCCGCCGCCAATAGGCATTGAAGTCGAATCCCTTGGTCGGGTTGCGTCGCAACGATTGCACCAGCGTGAAGCTCAGCGCCAGCGTCAGGGTCGCGTTCAGGCCAAGCAGCATCAGGGCCTGGTGCAGGTTGGTGCTCTGGCGGCGCATCGAATACATGGCCGAGTTGGCCATCCTCATGACCTTGGCGGCGATGGCGGGGTCCGCGCTGACTGCATCAGCCACCTTGGCTATGTCGATGTCCGGATCCTGGGCCAGCCGCACGACCTTCATGGCGATGGCCGGTGGCGACGGCAGACTCGTACATGCGCGCAGGCGCTGCGTCAATTCCTGGGATAACAGGGTCATGCGTGGCTCCGAGTTTTTCTAGTGACCTTTCCGTGCAGCGAGCGTTGGCGGCGATGGCGGCATCCATGCCGCTCGGCGGCCCGGTAAAGGCGCCGCTGCGGCGGCCGAGTGCGGCGATGGCGAGCGGAAAGTGCCTCTGCCTAGCCCGCGCCATACGTTGGCGCGCTTGCTAGCTCAAGCGGAAGAGTCGTCAGAAAAGCTCAAAAGTTGAGGTGGCGGGCTTGTGAGTCCGTCGGCTGGTCAAGCGCGTTCATCGCTGCATCGTGCCCTTGGCGTCCCGGCGGCGCCTCGCCGATCGGGCTGTCACAGGGGTGGGTTCGGGGGCAGCCCTTGCGCCGCTTCAGCTGCGCTACCCCCTGAGCCGCGCGGTCGCGCGCACCGCGGACAAGGTGGCCTCGGGCGTGATCACGTCCGGGTCGCAGCGCAGTTCGATCACGGCCGGCAGGTGCTGCGCCCGGGTGTAGGCGAGCGCTTGGGCCAGCGCCTCGGCGAAGCCGTCGCTCGTCGCCACCACGCTGCCGTGGACGCCAAAGGACTCGGCCAGCCGCGCGAAGTCGGGGTTGGCGAGGTCGGTGCCGTAGGCGCGTCCCGGAAACAGGCGCTCCTGCTGCATGCGCACGGTGCCGAGCATGCCGTTGTTGAAGACGAGGATCAGCAGCCCGACCCGGTGCAGCACCGCGGTGGCGAGTTCATGCGCCGTCGCGAGGAAGTCGCCGTCGCCGGCGACGGCCACGACCGCGCGCTCCGGGGCGACCATCTTGGCGGCGATGCCCGCCGGCACGCCGTAGCCCGGGCTGTCGGCCGCCGGCGCGAGTTGGCTGCCGAGGCGGGCCTGGCGGTAGAAGCGGTGCAGCCAGGCGGCATGGGCGCCGGGGC